>NZ_JBLXXR010000001.1:0-239329 GCF_048513535.1 Rothia sp. CCM 9416
CTTTAAAGAGTTACATGCTGTGAGCTTATTGAAGGCTTGCCCTACCATGCCGAGTGCCACTCAGAAGCTCAGGCTGGCAAGAACCACACGCAATGGCCTTCCACAGGCTGTCACCGCCCTGACCTTGGTACAGCTTGTCTCTAAGAAGGACGGCTGTTCTCAGCTGTCCGAACAGCTAGCTAAACCTTCCAGCTCACAACCGGCTGATACTAACCCAATATTTTCATAGGAAAGTAGCCTAGGGCGGAGGTTAGGGGACTATCGGCTCCAAAGCAAGGTAGGCTTAAAACATCAGAAACCTATACAGAAAGCGAGCATAGCTGTGTCCAAGACAAGCTCTGCAGCAGATGCCCGTGAGAAGGCCCGCCAGCTGGCAGCCCAACAGGCTAAGAAATCTGCTAAGTCATCCACTCGCTGGATCCAGTTCACCGTACTCGGTGTTATTGCCCTTATCATCGCTATCGTTGCAGTTGTTGTAATCAACGGCAACCGTAACAAAATTCCTGAAGCAGGGCCTGTCCCCACCTCTGCAAACCAGTACGGTGGCATTGTGCTTACCAAAGACGGAATCGTCCAAGGTACAAGCGCTGAGGAAAGTCGGGACAGCCAGGACCTCGGCAAGTCGGAGGCGACCTACACCAGTATTGATGGTAAAGAGACAGCTATGCCCCTGGGTGTGGCCCTGCCAGATCAAGCAAAAGACAATGGGCAACCCGTCCGACTAACCATTTTCCAGGACTTTGACTGCGTCCACTGTGCAGACTTTGAGAGCACCTACGGTGACGAAATTCAGCAGCTAGTAGATAGTGGCAAGATTACCCTAGAAATCCGTAACCTGACCTTCTTGGACGCCCACAGCCCCACCTACTACTCCTCACGAGCCAATAACGCAGCCTACTCGGTAGCTAACCAGGTTTCGGCCGACAAGTACCTAGACTTCCAACGCGAAATCTTCTCCCACCAGGGCACAGGTGGCCTCTCCAACGAAGAACTGGTTGATATTGCCTCCAAGTACGGGGCAGATGTTAAGGACGATGTCGCCAACAACACCTGGCGCCCTTTCATCAACACTGTCACCCTAGAATCTGCAAGCAACGGTATTAGCGGAACCCCCACGATCTTCGCAGACGGAGACCTCTACAACGCTACCAGCGCTGACTTCTCCCAGTGGATCAACCAGAAAATCACCGATAAGAAGATCAGCGAATAGCTGGCAAACTTAGCCCCATCCTGACGGCATCCTCAACCCAAGTTATTCGCTGAGGCTTAGAAGGCTAGAAGCAAGACCCCAAGCTCCTACCAGATATGCGTATAAGAGTAATATCCGGTATACTAGGATGTCGTTGCCTCCTTAGCTCAGCTGGCCAGAGCACCTGTCTTGTAAACAGGGGGTCACCGGTTCGAATCCGGTAGGGGGCTCTGAAATAGAGATTAAGACTGCGACCGAAGAGTGCACCATCAACCGGTGACCATTCGGTCGCAGTTTTTTTTCCTCGCGCGCTCGGAAACTGCTCCCTCATCTGGTTCGAATCCGGTAGGGGGCTCTGAAATAGAGATTAAGACTGCGACCGAAGAGTGCACCATCAACCGGTGACCATTCGGTCGCAGTTTTTTTCCTCGCGCGCTCGGAAACTGCTCCCTGATCTACTAAACTCCTCGGCTAAGTTAGGGTAGCCTAAGAAATACAGAATGAGAACAGGCTGGACTTGTAACCAGCTCAATCTAAAGACAGGCTAAGGAAGGGGCGCCGCAATGGGCAGGGGCATTAACGGGGCAATTTTGAAACTCCTACGGGCAGAAGACCTCCCCTGCACCGTCACTAAAACCTGGATGCACAGCCCTACCATGAAAGCCTTACGAATATCCTCCCCAGAGTTCCTCAGAACCTACACCCCGGCTGAAGGGGAATACCTGCGCTGCTGGTTCCCAGACCCAGACCACCCCGCCAAAGAAGTCATGCGTGGCTACACCATGATCGACATCGACCCCAAAGCCGGCGAATTCACCCTCCTCTTTCTTCTACACCAACCCGCCGGCCCAGCCAGCCGGTGGGCAGAAACTGCCGTTGCCGGTGACCGTTTTGAAGCCTCCTACTACGGCTCAAGCCCCTTCTCCCTCCCCCCAAACAAGCCTGAAGGCTTCATCTTTGTGGCAGACGCAGCAGGCATACCCTACGTCAATGCTCTGGCAGACCAGCTGGCAGACAGCTTCCCACTCAAAGTCTGGTTGCTAGACTGGCAACCCAGCCACCACCAAATCCCGCTACGCCACCATCAGAACATCACGATTGAGTGGATCCAACCCAGCGCTGAAACCTTGCTAGAGAAAGCTCAAAGCACAGACTGGAAGGGCTGGTACCCCCACCTAGTCTGCGAAGCAAAAGTCTTGTTACCCACCCGTCGCTACCTACTCAAAGAAGCTAAAATACCCAAAGACTTTATGTACGTGCACGCCTACTGGATACAGGGTAAGGAAATGGGCAAGAGCAGAGAGCTCTCAGACTCGTAAAATCCTTGGAGCGCCAATGGAGGCAGGGGATAGCAGAAAGCCAGGGGACTGATATCACGGGCAAGAGTTCTTTGCATCTCTGCAAAAAGGAGTAAAGTGGCGGGTGTACTGAGCATTTACACCTGAGAGGCACACCCATGATGTCCATTCTTGGCCGCGACGAAAGTATCCGCTATGTAGCACTGGGCGACTCTCTGAGCGAAGGCGTAGGCGACGATGCCCCCGACCGCCCCAACGGTGTACGCGGCTGGACCGACCGGGTGGCTGAACAGTTTATGCTGGCTGACCCCCAGGCTCTCTACGCTAACCTGGCAATCAGGGGCCGCCTGCTCGTGCCCATCATTGAAGAGCAGCTAGAACCCGCCCTTGAGCTTAAACCTAACCTGGTCAGCCTGATTGGGGGCGGCAACGATTCACTCCGCCCAGGCTTCGATGTTGACGCCCTCATCCAACATTATGATGCGGCCTTCAAAACCCTGCGCGACGAAAATATTGAGGTCTTTACCATGACCGGTTTTGACCCCGGACCCAAGGGCTTCTTTAGCGGCAACCGGGCCCGTGTGGCGCTCTTCAACGAGCTCTTGCGTGAAGTCGCAGAGGACCGGGGCGTGGCTATCGTCGATTACTGGCGTATGCGCGAGCTGAGAGATCTGAGGTACTGGGCACCGGACCGCCTCCATATGAACCCTGCTGGCCATACTCTGGTTGCCCGCCGGGCACTGGAAACCCTGAGCGCCGAGAACATCCGTATTGGTGACCCCGTCGTACCCGAATCAATGCCTCAGACCCGCGCCCAGGAGGCGCTGGCGAATGCAAAGTGGGCCCGTGAATTTGTGGTGCCCTGGATCGGCCGCCGTCTGCGCGGAACAAGTTCCGGCGACAACATCGCACCCAAATACCCCGAATGGACCCGCTTTGATGCGCTCCCCGAAGAGGGGTAGAAGGTAGATTAACAGCTCCCTTAAAGGATTAAAAGAGTTAAGAAGTTAACGTCACACTCAAGATTACACACGTGTAATTTAGCTTCTTGCCCTTGTGAGAGCGCGAGTTTTAAAACGCGCATAAAGAACCTGAGAGTGCCGATTAAAGCCTGAAATGACTTGCGAAAAGTTAAATAAACGGTAGAATTGACGGAAGGTTCAAGCGCAAATTTGGGCCCGAGGATTAAGCTTGCGAAGACCGGAGCAGGTAGCCCAGCACCGGCTGTCGCAAGCTTTTTATTGGGGTCTGAGCTTGCGTGGTTTCCCGTAATTACCTAGACTTTAAGGCTGTTCGTAGTGGTGGCAACACCTCTCGTTCGCCTAAGCTTCACCGTTTTTCCCGCGGCGGGGATTCACTTCGGCCTCTCACCCGAAGATGAGTCTCAAACACTCTAGCCTTGGAGAATAACCCGGTGCTCTACCTATTAGGTGACGGGACGCCCATTGCTGATTATCGGCTTCGGCTGGTAAGCGCCAACTGCGTACCGTCATTTCGTCAACATTTGGAGGAGAAAACTATGGCAGCTGTCTGCCAGGTGACCGGAGCTGTTCCCGGCTTTGGACACAGCATTTCGCACTCGCATCGCCGCAACAAGCGTCGTTTCGATCCGAACGTGCAGAAGAAGAAGTACTACGTACCCTCACTTCGTCGCAACGTAACCCTGAACGTCTCTGCAAAGGGCATCAAGGTGATCGACGCACGTGGTATCGACGCAGTAGTTGCTGACATTCTTGCACGCGGAGAGAAGATCTAAACATGGCATCAAAGGCTAAGGACGTTCGTCCTATCATCAAACTTAAGTCCACTGCGGGCACCGGCTTTACTTACGTTACCCGTAAGAACCGCCGTAACAACCCCGATCGTATGGTTCTCAAGAAGTACGATCCCGTTGTCCGTAAGCACGTTGACTTCCGAGAGGAGCGCTAAACAATGGCTAAGAAGTCCAAGATTGCTCGCAACGAGCAGCGCAAGGTCATCGTTGCACGCTACGCTGAAAAGCGTCTGGAACTGAAGAAGACCCTGGTTGACGAAAACGCAACCCCCGAAGAGCGCGAAGCAGCCCGCCTGGGTCTCCAGAAGCTACCCCGCAACGCTTCACCCGTTCGTCTTCGTAACCGCGACCAGATCGATGGCCGCCCCCGTGGCACCTTCCAGAAGTTCGGCATTTCGCGTGTCCGCTTCCGCGAGATGGCACACCGTGGCGAGCTACCCGGTGTTACCAAGTCAAGCTGGTAATCTGTAGCTGATACGGTTAGCCTTGTGAAAGGGCTAACCCAAGCCACTCACTTTTTGTAAAGTCTCAGGAGGAGCATTCCATGGCTAAGAACCGTAGCGAACTCGTAGCAGAGGTAGCAGAGAAGGCCGGCACCAGCCAGGCTGCAGTGAACGGCGTCCTTGACGCACTGTTCCAGGTCTTTGAAGCATCTGTTGCTAAGGGCGAGAAAATCACCATCCCCGGCTGGATGGCCATTGAGCGCACTGACCGTGCAGCTCGTACCGGTCGCAACCCCCAGACCGGCGAAACCATTCAGATTCCTGCTGGTCACGGCGTCAAGCTGACCGCTGGTTCAAAGTTGAAGGCAGCAGTCTCCTCCAAGAAGTAAATTCTTGAGCAGACTTTGAAAAGGGCCACCCCGAGTACGGGGTGGCCCTTTTGCTTTCTCAAACTATAATCAGGACCAAGCCGAGGGGCCTGAGACCACTAGCCTGTGAGATAATAAGCCTGTAACCCCGGGTGTTCCTAGGATCGTAGATAAATTTTTCTCCGGGGTAGGCCACCGCAGAAGATTGGGACCAAAGCTTTAATCTTCTGACCTACAGCATGAGGGAGGGGAGAAACTATGCGCCAGCGTCAGCTCATACGCGCCTGGTTCGTTGCCTGCGCAGCCACTGGCTTCGGCGCAAGCTCTCACCTGCTTGCCGGCGGGCACTTGCCCAACCCCCTGATTCTTGCTCTGGCTACCTCCCTGGCTGCTCTCCTGACGCTAGGGGCTACACGGGTCAAACTCAGTCAGTTCAGTTTGGCTACTGGTGTACTAGCCGGACAGGGCCTACTTCACGGGCTATACAGCCACAGCCAGTCGGCTACCCTGACGGCCGGCAGTCAAGTACATACGAGCCACATCCACGGCGCGCAACTGCAGGTCAGCGCCCTTCATGCCGAGCCTCAGAGCCTAGCCATGTGGTTTGGGCACCTCTGTGCTGCTCTAGCCACCTACGCTGTGCTGGCCTATGGTGAGCAGATGTACTCCCTGCTCAGGGCTCTGCTCAAAGCGGCACAGAGATTTTTCACCCCTTTCCATCTGCGCGGCTTCTTGCCCGCCAAACACCACATCCCCGGTTTCCAGCGCCCAGGCTCAATAAGGGGCGCTACCCTGGGCACCTGCCGGCTGACGCGCGGCCCGCCCGCTCTTGCTATGCACCCCTAACAACTTATGTATCGATGCGATAGCAAGGAACAATAATGACCAAGGCTCATACAGCCTCAACAACAGCTCGTGCTTTCTTAGCGGTAGCCACTTTGGCAGGTACCAGCCTGCTGGGAATAAGCGCCGCGACGGCCCATGACGAGCTTATCTCCACGAACCCTGCGGACGGCTCTAGCCTGTCCCAAGCTCCCCGCCAGCTAGAACTCACCTTTAGCGGCAACATCATGCAGATGGACGGTGCCAACCAGGTACGTGTGACCAACGCAGCCGGGGAAGACGTTACCCAGGGTGACCCTCAGGTTAAGGGAACAAGCGTAACCCAGGGCCTGACAGCAGGTGATGAGGACGAGACCTACACCGTTGCCTGGCGTGTGGTCTCATCCGACGGTCACCCGATCCAGGGAACCCTCACCTACGATGTGGGTCAGGGCGCAAGCACAGATGCTGGGTCAACTGTCACTGCTACCAATCCCAGTAGCTCAGCGGCATCGAACGTCGCTGCATCTGACCCTGTAGCCTCAGCAACAGAGGGGCTCTCGACCCCCATGAAAATTGTTCTTGCTGTGGTTGCGGCAGCCGCACTTGGTACTGCCCTGACCGTCGTACTCGCTAAAACTAAGCGCAAGTAAACCCACCAACTTTTAAACAAAGAAGATTTCACTATGTCATCACATAAGATTTACCGCCCTGCTGCCCTGGCAGCTGTCGCCCTGCTCGCTCTGACCGCCTGCGGCTCATCAGACCAGACCGCTGCCACCGGTAGCGCCACCGCTACTGCAAGCTCATCTGCCGCCAGTGCCGCTCCCAGCGCCACCAGCCAAACCGGCCTGGTCGCAGAAGAAAGCTGGATCAAAGCCAATACCAGCGATATGACCGGTGCCTTTGCCCGCATCACCAATACCGGCGACCAGCCCATCACTATCACCGGTGCCCGGAGCAGCGCTGCGGGTATGGTGGAGCTTCACACCACCGTCATCGACTCTGCTACCGGAACCAGCACCATGAAGAAAGTAGAGGGTGGCTTCACCATTGAACCCGGCGCAACCCTGGAACTGGCACCCGGTAGCGACCACATCATGCTCATGGGCATGAAGTGCTCACTGGTTGCCGGTGCAAGTGACACCATCACTCTGGAAACCTCAGCTGGTGAATACAGCTTTGACGCCGAGGTCCGTGACTACAGTGGAGCTAAGGAAGAATACGCTCCCGGTCAGGCAACAAGCCCTGCTGCTGAAACCATGGGCGACTCCACCGACCACTCCATGCACT
Source organism: Rothia sp. CCM 9416 (assembly GCF_048513535.1). NCBI lineage: Bacteria > Bacillati > Actinomycetota > Actinomycetes > Micrococcales > Micrococcaceae > Rothia > Rothia sp. CCM 9416. The sequence goes on from NZ_JBLXXR010000001.1 coordinate 7,188, forward strand.
CCATGCACTCCATGGACACCTCCGGCACCGCAAGCGCAGAAGCAACCCTGCCACAGTGCGCCTAACCCAACCCTAGCTAGCTCACGCTAGCTACTGACCTGCCCCGGTTCCGCACCGCGTTACCGGGGCAGGTACCACCAAAGGAAAACACCATGAGTAGCTCATTTAATGAGGACTTAGAACGGGCCCTGGGCGGCGCAGATAAGGCACAGGACGACGCCAGCTACAAGACAAGCCAAGACTCACCAGAACCCCGGGGTATAGACCGTCGACTAGCTCTAACCGGGGCCCTGGGCGCGGGAACGGGTGTTGCCGCTACCCTTGCCAGCCAGTACGCCGGTGCCCAGCAGACAGAGAACCAGGCCGAAACTACAGCGCCGCTTCAGAGCGCACAGGTTCCCTTTTATGGACCCCGACAGGCTGGCATCGACACGCCAGCCCCCAGCTACGCCTCTTTTATCGCTATTGACCTCAACAGCGGACTAGACCGCGAGGGTGTGCGCCGCTTACTGCGGATTCTTACCGCTGATGCGGCCCGCCTGACCGGGGGGACCGCACCCCTGACCGATCAGGAACCAGAGCTAGCTCTGGTTCCTGCCAACCTGACGGTCACTTTCGGCTTTGGCGAACGCATCTTTGACATCGTTGCCCCAGAAAAGAAACCGGACTGGCTCAAACCCCTGCCCGTTTTTGAGCAGATTGATCAGCTCCAAGACCGCTGGAAGGACGGTGATTTACTGCTCCAACTGTGCAGTGACGACCGTTTTACCCTAGCCCATGCCCAGCGCGTCCTGCTCAAGAACATTCGTACTTTCGGGTCGGTACGCTGGGTTCAGGAGGGCTTCCGCCGCGCCTACGGCAGCCAAAACCAAGGCCAGACCATGCGCAACCTCTTTGGGCAGGTGGACGGCACCATCAATCCATCCGCCCAGGACGGCTCTATGGACTCCTTTGTCTGGGGTAATCACGAGGAACTGAGCCCCTGGGAAGAGGGCGGGGCCTCCCTGGTGATTCGACGTATTCACATGAACCTGGATACCTGGGACCAGGCGGATCGTCCTGCCCGCGAGGACGCTATCGGGCGCAACCTCACCAACGGCGCGCCCCTAACCGGCACCCAGGAACGTGACCCCGCTGACCTGTCGGCAACTAACGACATGGGCTTCACCGTCATTGCGCCCTACGCCCACATTCGCAGGGCTGCGCCCCAAAAACGGGTGGAACAGATACTCCGCCGGGGCTACAACTACGACGAGCCAGTCCAGAACGCCTCAGGCTTCTCTGAGCACCACCAAGCAGAGGGCGGGGTCAGCTCATCGGGCCTCATCTTCTGCTCTTACCAGGCTAACCCCCTGACCCAGTTCCTTCCCATTCAGCAACGGCTGGCTGAACTGGATATGCTCAACACCTGGACCGTTCCGATCGGGTCTGCGGTCTTTGCCCTGCCCGCCGGGTGCTCCGAAGGCGGGTTTATCGGCGAGAGCCTTTTCCGCTAAACCACCCCCCCAGGCAGACTTAGCTTGAGAGAGAAGGCAGGACACACACCATGACAGCGCAGAAGACAGGCAAGGAATCGCGGGGATCCTACAGCTCACCTACCGCAGGCCGGATTCGACCGGCAGGCACAGGGGAGGGGCTTGCTGGAAACTTGATTTGGGCTTTCCCTGTTGTAGCCCTCGTGGCCCTGGTGATTAGCATGGCGGTGACCGGTATTAACACCGGCACCGACCTGGCCGATGCTGGCCCGGTAGTGCGCTGGGGCCTACCCGTAGCTGAGACAGTTCAAAACTTTGCTATGGCCACGACCATGGGTGCCCTGCTGTTTGCTCTGGGGCTGGTTCCTCGGTTCCTCGACTCTGCGCGGGGGCGGGTCAATGTCAACATGGCCCATGCATCTACTGCCCGCCAGCGTGAAAAGAACCTGCACCGTCCAGAGCACCCGGCCTTCATCGCGATCATGAACCTGGCCTCAGCGGCCTCGGTTACCTGGACCCTGACCGCTATCGCGGTACTGATTTTTAGCTATGCAGATATCTCGGGCCGTGCCCCCTCAGGGAGTGCAGACTACACCTCCGAGCTGATCAGCTTCATGACCACCATCGACTCGGGTAAAGAAAAGGCCACCATGATTGTGGTTGCGGCAGTCGTCGCTACCCTGGTTTTTGCTGTGCGGTCCCTGACCGGCCTACTCCTAACCTTTGGCCTTTCCCTGATAGGAATTGTCACCATGGCCCTGGGCGGTCACTCTTCTGGCGGTGATGACCACATGGGAGCTGTGAACTCTCTGGGACTGCACCTACTCGGCGTGGTGCTCTGGTGCGGCGGGCTCATCACCCTGGCCTACATCTGCCGCACAATTTCAGCAAAGGACGCCGGTAGCGGCACCCTGGTAGAAACCAAACGCGGGCAAGAAACCGCCACCTCACGCAGGGCACCACTGGCCCTTGCTGTTCTACGCCGTTATTCAACTCTTGCGCTCTTTGGCTTTATTCTGGTTTTACTCTCCGGTATGGTGAACGCCCTGGTACGGCTCAACCACCTAGGTGAACTTTTCACTACCACCTACGGTGCCTTGGTACTGGCCAAGCTCACCCTGACCCTGGCATTGGGTGCCTTGGGCGCTATCCACCGCCTGCGCCTGATACCCCAGATGCAGGCAGGAAACCTGGGGGCGGCACGCGGCATCTGGTCAGCCATCCTGTGCGAGCTGGTACTCATGGGCATCACCAGCGGTCTAGCCGTTTCCCTCTCACGTACCCCGCCACCTGCCCCAGAAACCCTGCCCACCGGTGCGGAACCGGTCCGCATCATCACCCTCTACGACATGCCCCCCGAACCCCATGTAGCCGAGTGGTTCACCCAGTGGCGCTTTGACTGGTTCTGGGTCGCTTTCATCTCTTGCGCAGGTTTTTCCTACCTATGGGCACTGCTCAAAGTTCGCCGTGTGGGCGGTAAATGGCCCATCGGGCGTACCCTATCCTGGTTCTTCGGGCTTTTTATCCTGCTCTACATCACCTCTGGTGCCCTGACGGTCTACGCCCGTGTACTTTTCTCAGCACACATGGTTGAGCACATGTTCCTGACCATGGTCTGCCCTATCTTCCTGGTGCTCGGAGCCCCCATTACCCTGCTCCTGCGCGCTCTAGAGCCACGGCAGGACGGCACCCGCGGCCCCCGCGAATGGATCCTGCGACTGGTTCACTCCGGCTGGTCAAAGGTCATCACCCACCCCATCTTCGCGGCGGTGAATTTTGCTGGCTCCATTGTGGTTGTCTACTTTACCCCGCTCTTCGGGGTCATGCTCCGCTACCATGTAGGCCACGAATTTATGCTGATTCACTTCCTGATTACCGGCTACATCTTTAGCCTGGTGCTCATCGGGATCGACCCCATCCCCTACCGCCCAGCCCACCTCATGCGACTTCTGCTGATCATCGCGACCCTGGGTTACCACGCCTTTGTAGGGATCGCCATCATGCAAATGGATACCCTCCTTCAAGCCTCCTGGTTCGGGAACCTAGGGCGGCCCTGGGGTCTATCGGCTATCGAGGACCAACAGCTAGGTGGCTCACTCATGTGGGCAATTGGCGAAATACCAACCATGGTGATTGCCGTATCTGTGGCTGTCCAATGGTCAATGAACGACAAGAAAGTCCAGCGCCGTGTGGACCGTCAAGCCGACCGCGACGGCAACGCGGAGCTCAATGCCTACAACGACATGCTAGCCAAGCTCGCTGATGAGGACTCCCGCCAGCATTAGGCAGAAAAAGTGGGGCAGGTCTTCAACAAGACCTGCCCCACGCCAATATGAGCTGGTGATAGCTCATCAAACCTAGGATGCCTTGCCCCAGGGCTTGGCGCTCTGCTCATCACTTTCAGCGCGGTGAGCAGGAGAAATAACAGAAACAGCCCCATCGAACTGCGGGGTGACCTGCTCCAAGCGGGCAGAAATTCTGGCAATTTTTTGGTACAGGGCAGATGAGGGGCAAGAATCGGTCTGTTGAGTCATAGGGAGCCTCCAAACAGCAGGGACAGGTGGGAAGAGCTACCGGCGGTAGAGAGTGGGAAGACCAACCGCAGGTCTGCTTTACCATCACTATAGCCAGTAGGTATGCAGGTGACATGGGGGTTCTCTGTCAAAAGCCTGAACGTCCCACCATATATGGGGACAAGGTGCTTCTACCGACCAGGGGTTACTCCCCAGTATCCTCCGTACGCCTGGGTTCTGTCCCCACTATTTGTCCCCAAAAAATCTGGCTATTTTATACCGTTCTCTGGGCCACCCGTATGCACCCGAAAACCAATCAGCGACAGAGTCAGCGCCACAGCCAGCGAAATAAGCACCTCTAGCCTGTGCGCCTCCGTAACCCCCATATAAATTAGCAGGGCCACCAGGGCCGAAACCAGCAGGTAGTTGACCCAGGGCCAGCCGGGGGAGTACAGAGCACTTTGCTCACTCCGGGCAGGGAGCAAACGGCGGCTCCGCAGGTGGGAGACAGCCACAATCAACCACACAAAAATGCCTACCCCACCGGTTGAATTCACCAGCAGCGCAAAGACCTGATCCGGCATGAAATAGTTGAGCAGAACCGAGGCCAACCCAATGAGAGAAGAGAGCACAATAGCGTTCTGCGGGGCCCTGGTGCTCGATACCTGGGAGAAGGTTGCCGGAGCATCGCCCTGTTCCGCCAAAGCAAAGACCATGCGGGACGCCGCATACAGGCTAGCGTTCAAACAAGACAACAAGGCAGTCAACACCACAACATTCATGACCAAACCAGCCCAGGGAATACCCAGCACCTCAAACATGGTCACGAAAGGCGAAACACCACCTGTCACAGCCGTCCACGGAATCACCAGCAGGGTAACCGCCATAGACCCCACATAGAAGAAGAGGACCCGGAACATCACCGAACGCACAGCCTTAGTCACCGCAACCGCTGGGTTACTCGACTCCCCAGCCGCCACCGTGGCAATCTCAGCCCCAAACATCGAAAAAATAACCGCCAGCAGGGCCGCAAACACGGCACCCCCACCGTGAGGGAAGAACCCACCAGAAGCCGAGTAATTACCCCAAGAAGCTGTGGAACTGGGAATAATCCCCAGCAGGGCAAGAACCCCCACCACAATAATGACGGCGATAGCTCCCACCTTAATGGACGAAAACCAGAACTCAGCCTCACCGTAAGAACGCACCGACAGCAGATTCAACCCCATAAAAGCCAGCACAAACACCAGTGCAAGCAACCATTGGGGCAAAGCAGGCAGCCACGCCGTCACAATCTGAGCCGCCGCCGTAGCCTCAATCGCCACCGTCACCGACCAAAACCACCAGTACAGCCAACCCACAGAAAAACCAGCCCACGGGCCAATAAAACGTCGCGCATACACTGAAAACGACCCCGTCTCAGGAGTCCGGGCCGACATCTCACCCAGCATCCGCATGACCAAAACCAGCACACCACCAGCCAAAAGATAGGTCAAAATAACCGCCGGACCAGCAGTCACAATGGCCGTACTCGAAGCCACCAACAAACCAGCCCCAATCGCCCCGCCCAGGGCAATCATCGACAGGTGACGCGGCCGCAAGGACCTCGCCAGCTTCTGAGAAGCCGGGGGTAAAGAACCAGCTTGATGCGGAGAGCTCACATGAACCTTCTTTAGCGTAAAAGCGCACCAACCGGCACGCACCCCAAACATAACCATCGGCATACGGAAAAACTTCCCCCGTGGTCAGGCCCCACCAACGGTAGCAACCGCAGACAATCCTAGCTGTTACACAACTATTACGCACAGTTGAGTTCTATAACCGGCTCCCACTACACAGAGCGCAACAAATAACCGCCACCCAGCTCCTTGGATAGGCTGGTACAGAACAAACCGAACGCCCACAGGGCACACACGAAAGGTACACCCATGGCAGATCATGCAGCCGCACGCCAGAGCAAAGTCCGTGCCTCAGAACTTGTCGGTAGAGGCTGGCTCAACACCGGTGACCAAGAACTCTCTCTCGAAAAACTCCGGGGCAAAATCGTCATCCTGGACTTCTGGACCTTCTGCTGCATGAACTGCCTGCACGTACTCGATGAACTACGCCCCCTCGAAGAAAAATACTCCGACGTGCTCGTCACCATTGGCGTCCACTCGCCCAAATTCGAACACGAAGCAGACCCTCAGGCGCTCGCCGCCGCCGTAGACCGCTACGACATCACCCACCCCGTCCTCGATGACCCTAACCTCGAGACCTGGGCCGCCTACACCGCCCGGGCCTGGCCCACCCTGGTCGTCATCGACCCCGAAGGCTACATCATCGCCCACCTCTCCGGCGAAGGCCACGTCCAAGGGCTCACCTCCCTGGTCGAAGAACTCGTCCAAACCCACGAAGTGCAGGGCACCCTCCACCGCGGCGACGGGCCCTACGTTCCCCGCCCCAAAGCCCAAGGCACCTTCGCCTTCCCCGGCAAAGCCCTGGCCCTGCCCGCCGACCTCGCAGGAGTCGATGGCACCTACCTGGTCACCGACACCGCCCACCACCGGCTCGTCCACCTAGGAGCAGACCTCGAAACCCCCCTGGCCACCTTCGGCGGCACCGAAAAAGGCTACGCAGACGGTAACGCCGCCACCGCCCGCTTCAACGAGCCTCAAGGTCTAGCCCTCGTCCCCGAACACCTGCGCCAAGAACTTGCCGCTGACGTACTTATCGCAGACTCCGTCAATCACCGTATCCGCGGCCTCCAGCTAGCTACCGGAGAAGTCACCACCCTGGCCGGAAGCGGAACCCAACGCCTGATCGATGGCCAAAGCGCTCGCCAAGACCCCAACTACATTGTCACCGGCGCCGACCCCCTCACCGTGGCCCTCTCATCCCCCTGGGACCTGGTCTATTCCCGCACCGCCAGAGCCTTCCTCATCGCCATGGCCGGAACCCACCAAATCTTTAGCTACAACCCCGAAACCGGCCAACTCGACGTCTTCGCCGGAACCGGTGCCGAAGGCCTCAAAGACGGTGCCGCCGCAGACTCCTGGTTCGCCCAATCCTCCGGCATCATCGAAAGCGCTGACGGCTCCATCTGGGTTGCCGACTCAGAAACCAGCGCCCTACGCCACATCACTTTCAATGGCGCAGAAGCCACCGTCAGCACCGCAATCGGCATCGGCCTCTTCGACTTCGGCTTCGTCGATGGACCCCACCCCCAAGCCCGCTTGCAACACTGCCTGGGCCTGACCGAACTAGCCGACGGCTCCATCGCCATTGCCGACACCTACAACGGCGCAATCCGCCGCTTTGACCCTGCCAGCGGGGAGCTAGGAACCCTGGCACGCGGCCTGGCAGAACCCTCCGACCTGATCGTAGAACAGACCCATGACGGCGGCTTCCGCCTCATCGCAGTAGAAGCCAACGCCCACCAGCTCGTGCGCATCAGCATCCCTGAAGCCATACAACACGTGGACGAAGGCACCGCTCAGGTCACCCGCAACTCTACCCGTCTCACCGGAGGCACCCTCAACCTCACCGCCCGCTTCAGCGCACCCACCGGGCAGAAACTCGACACCCGCTGGGGCGACCCCACCCAGCTCAAGATTTCGTCCACCCCCGAAAATTTCATCCTGGAGGGAGCTGGTACCGCCCAGGGGCTCACCCGCACCCTGCGCCTCAACCCAGAAATTACCGAAGCGGTCCTACACATTACCGCCCGCGCGGCTGCCTGTGATGGGGAACCTGGGGGTGAGATTCCGGATCACGCGGCCTGCCATCTCTACCAGCAGGACTGGGGGCTACCTGTAGTTGTGACCGGCGACCCGGGAGATGAATCAGACCTGGTGCTTGATCTGCGCGGGGTTAATTAGGGTGCTTATTGCCTCTGCTCATACGGTGTTCGTCAACACCCCTAAACGCCAGCCCCGAACCAGTTGGCGAACACGGCATGCTCAAGGCCAGTCACTCGTTCGTCAACACCCCTAAACGCCAGCCCCGAGCCAGTTGGCGAACACGGCATGAGCAAGGCACACATCCCACAGTTAAAACCCATAGAAAACTGTCTGCCCTCCTAGGAGGGCAGACAGTGAGATGAGCTCCGTAAAAGCCAATAAGTTACGTAGCCGGTGTAAAGGTAATGGTCTGGTCAGAAGTAGTTAGCCTTCCTGAAAGCTTGAAAGGAACCTGATCCGTGACCTGCTTGGTCTTACCGGTGTAGAGATCAAGCTGTGTAAACGAAATCTCAGCGATTCCCTTACCCGGACCGAGCTTCCACCTATTGCCATCGAGGCTCACTGCTGGCTCCGGGTACTCCTTAATCGTCCAGGTCACGTTCCCGCTGACCCGGCCCGTGAAGTCATACTCAAAAGGGCAACCGGCAGGGTAGAGCGAATTCTGGGTGGCACAGCTATCAAGGTAGGTCCGCACCTGCTGCTGAACTGAGGCTTTAGCCGCATCGGAGGGCTCCAAAGCCACCTTCAGTGTCGGCTCACCCTCGGCTGAGGTGAGTGCCACCCGGTCAGAACTTGCAGAGAACAGAGCTGACTCATAGGTCACGGTGTAAAGCCCTGGAAAGAAAGCACCAAAGTCCTCATCGCCGTCGGCAATAGCTACTTTCACATTATTGAGGGTTGCCGCCTGCACCATGGGAGACTCCACCTTAACCGTGGGTAGCTCTTCCAGATCTATGTTCCAGCTATCGAATACACCCCAGTGGGAGCCCACCTTGTGCAGAGAAAAATCTGTGCTGGCCTCCTGACCGTCCAGAGTATAAGAGGCCCGAACCGTGGCCTTCTGCCCTCCATCGGTAATTTCTAGGGTGGTCAAATCAACATTGTGCAGAGAATCAACTGCCGCCTTAAGCCCCTTGCCGTCGAGCACAGCCGCTCCAGCATCGGGTGCTTCAACCCCCAAGATGCCGAGTGCCTTGGCGCCGTCCCCCTCCCGCAAAGCCGCAAAATAGGCACGAACCTGCCCCTCGGGGCCGTACACCAGCCGGTTAATGAGGGCGAGAGAGCCGAGCGCTAGGAGGATAGCAAGAGCAACCCCCATTACCCAGTAGGCAAGGACACGATCAACAGAAGAACGAAAATGCACCCTTTAAATGTAGCTCACGCCGGGTTGTGCCCGGAGAGGCACGACTATGTCGATAGAGTAGAGCCATGGCAGAACACGTGCACCAAGTACCCGAGAAATACGGCCAAGTAAGGGCTATCTACCACCCTCGTATCCACTCCTACCATCGCAGGCTTATCGCCGGTGTCCCCAGCACCGTCCTTGCCTTAGCCTGCATCTGGTTCATGCTGACTAAACGCCCCACCCCTATCGTGATGGTCATACTGGTGTTTATTGCCCTGGGAGCTATATGCGCTATCTATTCCGTTTTACGACCCCAGATTATTGTCAAAACCAATAGCCATATTTTGCGGGGCAAACTCGTGGGCTGGGAAACTGTTCCCCTTGCCGACATCGAACATACCGTTCTGGCTGAGCGCCTTACCCCCAAACAAGCATCGGGTAAAGAACTAAAGGGTATCGCTGCTTTACGGTTCAAAGGGGCCCCAGCCCTGTGGGCTCTTAATTCGAAGCAGAAACGGATTTTCCGTCTTGATGGGCGTATCTGGGACGCCAAGACTATGCGCGCCATTGCTACAGCTATCTCACCGCAAACCACTGTATACAAGGTTATTAACGTAACCCAGATGAAAACCCAGCACCCCGGGCTTGTAACCTTCAATGAGCTTCACCCCGGCTGGAAGTCCACGGTACTCGGCGCTATCTCTTTAGCCTTCCTGATTGCCTTGGCGGTGGCGGCTTTCCTCCCAGAGGAGACTCTACAGCAGTTCAGTATCCTCTAAATTGGGCAAGGGTCACAGGCTATTTGAGCAGAAGCCGGTCTAGCTCGGTTGATGAGCTAGACCGGCCTTTTCAATCTGATCTACCCCATGAAGGGGTGAGGGGACGCGCTTAGGCTTGGCGGGTACCGTCAGGAGTAGAGGAACCGTCTTGGACATGGTTGGGGTAGTCCTGGGTGACTTCCGTAATGATGTCTTCGACAAAGGTGATGACATTGTCACCCCCGGTGACAGGTCCGCCGGCTAGAAGACCGTCCATGCCCAGCGCTAGGGCGCCGGGGGTTCCCTGACCGAACAGTTTGCGGGTCATAAAGCCGGGGTCAATGAGGACCTGGATATGGGGCGCCATGGCAAATGCGCTGACGTCCTTGCCGCTAGCAACTACCGGGTGAAGAGCAATCATTGGGATTTGCTCCTGCCAACCTGCGAGCTTGTTCACCACCTTGTGGCAGTGTCCGCAGCCGGGGGAGACCCAGATGATGATGCGGGCCTGAGCTAGTGCCAGGTCACGGAGGCTGGTTTGCTGGCCGGTGCCGTCTCTAGAAGAGGTGGGATCCTCCGCGGGGTAGTAGAGAGCGGAGTAGGGGATGGGAGTGCGGATATAGTCGTCCTCTGCCTGAGCGGCAGCCACCGGGGGTGCTTGCTTTGGCTGCTGGCTAGGGGGTGTTTTCAGGCTTTCGGCCCGGTTGATGGACCATAGGGTGAGTGAAGCTAAAAAGGCACCAATGAGCCAGAGCCAACCAGCTGAATCTAGAGCGAGCAGCTGGGTAATAGCAGAGCCACCGGTGTTGAGGGCACCGATGAGCGCACCCGCTGAGGCCAAGAAGAGAGCGGTGTTCCGAATGAGAGTAAAGACTGAGGTGGGGGCGGTTGAGGCGCCGCCGAAGCAGTTACAGCTTGCGGTGTTGCCTTGTACCACGGCACGGGCGATAACTGCCCAGTAGCTTGCGAAGAGTGCAAGGGAAGCTAGGGCGGCAAGGATTTGGAAGGTGCCGGGGAGCACCAGGAGGGCCACCGCGAGGGCCAGCTCAGCCCAGGGAAGTACCCGGGCAACAAGCTTGACGGGGAGGAATCTGTTCAGCTTGAGGTTCACGATCGCGGTGACTGTGCTGGTTGGTTCTTTGACCTTGGCGTAGCCGCTGACGGCCAGGGTCACAATGATGGTGAGGGTGCAGAGCACAAGGGGGTTCATAGCCTGCCTTAAGGGAGGAAATCGTTTACTTTTAGCCTACGCGCAGGAGCTCCCCGGTAAAAGGGTGGGGCTCGCCACCTGAGGGCAGTTTAGTGAGCATCATGTTTACCAACTGGCTCGGGGCTGGTTTTGAAGGGGGGTGGGTATGGTGTCTGCCTATTGGCTCGGGGTTAGCTTTGAAGGGAGGGTGGGTATGGTGCCTGCCAACTGGCTCGGGGTTAGCTTTGAAGGGAGGGTGGGTATGGTGCCTGCCAACTGGCCCGGGGCTGGCGTTAAGGGAGGTTGGCAGGCACCATGCCTACCCGGTGGCCTGGTGGTCCGGTGGCCTCACGCAACCTTTCGATACCTGTACCTTGTTGGAGAGCTCATTGAGCACCTGTGTGCGGTATTTTGGAAGTGTGCTATTTTCTGATCAGGATATCCGCAAAGAAATTCAGGCGGGGCGTATAGCCCTTGAACCTTACGATGAGTCAATGATTCAACCTGCCTCGGTTGATGTTCGTATTGACCGTTTTTTCAGGCTTTTTGATAACCATAAGTACCCCTATATTGACCCTAGCCAAGCTCAAGAAGACTTGACCCGACTGGTAGAGGTTGCCCCCGACGAACCTTTCGTTTTGCACCCCGGCGAGTTTGTGCTGGGCGCAACCTACGAGAAGGTTACCCTGCCCGATGACGTGGCGGCCCGTTTGGAGGGTAAGTCGTCCCTGGGGCGTCTGGGCCTTTTGACTCACTCTACGGCGGGTTTTATTGACCCTGGTTTTTCGGGGCATGTGACCCTTGAACTGTCAAATATGGCTACCCTGCCGATTATGCTCTGGCCTGGTTCTAAGGTGGGCCAGCTGTGTTTCTTTAAGCTGACTAGCCCCACTGAGCATGCTTACGGTTCGGGCGCTTATGGGAACCGGTATCAGGGGCAGCGTGGGCCTACGGCTTCACGGAGTTATATGAACTTTCACCGCACTACTATTCCTCTTGCCCCTGACCAGAGCTAGCGGAGGTTTTATATGCGCGGTTTGCTGATTCGTCCAGCCGGTGTTCCGGTCTTGATTTGCTTTGAGGATCCTAACCCTCAGCTCTGGGACGGTGCGTGTGAGGCCTGGGCTTCTCTGGAGCCTGAGCAGATTGAGGACGGTATCGCCCAGGTCATTGATGGTATCCGTCTGGTGGTCTTGAGCCCTCGATCGGATAGTGAGGTTCAGGCGGATTATGCGAGGGCTCTAGAGGTGAGTGTTATTAATCCGCGCAATCTTGCCTGGGCCGCTGAAACGCTTACTGTGCAGGTCACGATGCACCTGCTCAAAGCTTATGCGGGGCGTAAGCATTTGCTTCATGCTGCTGCCTTGGCTAGCCCTAAGACCGGGCAGACGGTGGCTCTGGTGGCGGCATCAGGGACAGGTAAGACGACCGCCGCACGCTTTTTGGGGCACCATTTTACCTATTTGAGTGATGAGACAGCGGTTATTGATGTCGGTACTTTGCGGGTTAGCCCTTACCCTAAGCCGCTGTCGGTTATTGAGGAGGTGGGGCAGGCTAAGAAGCAGTATGACCCCGCTGAGCGCGGTTTGACGGTGGCTGAACCGGACCAGGATTTTAGGCTTGGTTACTTGGTGATTCTGGATCGGGATAAAGCGGGTAAGGCGGCCCTGTCTTGGGAGCGGGTGCCTCTGGCGGAGGCGCTCTTTACTCTGGTGGAGCAGTCGTCTGGTGTTCAGAGAATGCCGCAGGGGTTGGCGCAGTTTGCGGATCTGGTGAATTCGGTGGGTGGCGCTATTCGGCTAACCTACAGTGAGATTACTGATACTCTGGTTTTCTTTCAGGATCTGCTTGCCGGTGAGCTGGATTTGGCTTCGCATCAGGCTGACTACACCTTTGTAGAAACCGGGCAGGCTGAGGTGAATTCGGTTTCTGGGGTCTGCTACCGGCGTGCACCGGGCACGAGTGGGCTTGAAACGGGGGAGGATTTCTTGGTGGCTTCTCAGGGCAAGCTCACCCGGACATCTCTGATTGGGTGGGATATCTGGGAGGCCTTGGCGCACCCCTTGAGCGCCGATGATTTACACGCTGCGATGGTGACCCTGTATGGCCCGGTGCCTCGCCCTGAGTTTGATAGGGCTCTTGAGCACCTGGTGGGTGCTGGAATTATTGAGCTGGTCGGTTAAATTTTTTTTGGGCACTATACCGGGACCGGTATCTCAGGCTGTCTAGGGCCTAAAGTAGCCGGGGCTTGTTCTTCTGGGGGGCTAGCTCCGGCGCTGTTGTGAGCTTACCTTGCCTGGTCCTAGCTGTTAGCTGAGCTGGCTGATTTTCTGACTTTGGGATCTTTGATGGGGATGATCAGAAGCAGGCCTACAAAGAGGACGAGGGTGATACCTAAAATGCCCCAGAGCTGGTTGCCGGTCAGGGTCACGCAGAGCCCGAAGAGACCCGGTGCCAGGAAGCTGGCGGCGCGTCCGGTGGTGGAGTAGAGGCCGTAAATCTCGCCTTCCTTGCCTTCCTCGGTGAGCCTGCCCAGGTAGGAGCGGGCGGCTGACTGGGCGGGTCCTACGAAGGCACAGAGGGTGAGCCCGCAGACCCAGAACATGGTGGTGGAGGGCCAGATGAGCAGGGGAAGGGAGACAGCGATGAGAGCGCTCAGAGAGAAAATGATGACCCGCTTGGGGCCGAGAGCGTCATCGAGGTAGCCACCGAGCATAGCGCCAGCACCGGCGACAATGTTGCCGAAAATCGCGAAGATAATGACCTGGTTAGTGCTAAATCCGAAGGAGCCTGCTGCCAGGACACCACCGAAGGTAAAGATGCCGTTGAGGCCGTCACGGAAGACCGCTGAGGAGACCAGGAAGTAGAGGGTGGTGGGTGCTTCCTTGCGGAGCTTCTTGACCGTGGCAAAGAGCTCCTTGTAGGAGTCGAGAAGACTTGCCTTTTCCTGGGGTGCGCGTTCGGGTTTGGGCAGTGAACGGGCTTTGAGCATGAGCGGTAGGGAGAAGATAAATGCCCAGGCCGCTGAGAAGAGCGCTACGGCACGAATGTTGTAGGCCTGGTCTGTGGGGATGCCCAGCAGGCCGGGGGTGACGAAACCTAGGAGTACGATGCCCAGGGCAACAATGCCACCGATATAGCCTGCGGCCCATCCTGAGCCACTAATTTTGCCGATGGTTGCTTTAGTAGAAATTGCTGGCAGGATGGCGTTGTAGTTGACCACCGCAAACTCGTTAACCAGGTTACCTAAGGAAAGTAAAGCAACGCCCAGTAAGAGATATTGGGGAGCGGGTGCGACGAAGAAGCAGAGGGCCATAATTGCCGCCAGGAGCATACTGTTGACGCCTAGCCACAGGGCTCTTCGGCCACTGGCGTCGGCTCGCTGGCCCGAAACCGGTGCCAAAAGAGCAATACAGAATCCAGCGATAGTTAGGCCGTAAGAGAGGACAGCGGAGCTGTGTTCCTTATCGCCAAAGCCGGTATTGCTGGTGAGGTAGACCGCGAAGACGAAGGTGGTCATAATCGCGTTGAAACTGGCGTTCCCAACGTCCCAGAGGGTCCAGGCGAAGACGGTGGAGCGGGGGGCTGGGGGCTTGGCTTCTAAGCTACCGGTGTGTGGTGAAGTCATGGGTCTATGATACTTGCCTCACCAGGTGCAACAGTGTTTTCTGTGGATGGTGGCGTAAAAAAGCCGGCCCTGCGGGGCGCAGAGCCGGTTTAAGAAGGCGGATAAAAAGTTGAGCTGGTCAGCCTTAGACTTCTGCCTGCCCACCGTTTTTGAGCTTTGACTTGGTCTCAATCTTGTGCTGGGCACGGGTGATGGATACCTTGATGAGGGTGCCTACCAGGCCGGTGATCAGTGACCAGAGGATGATGTCGCGCCAGCGTTCTTCCTCATTGGGGTTGTTTTCTGGCGGTTCGTTGCCGGTGATGCGAACCCAGCTAGCGGCTAGTACCTTGTTGGCCAGGGCGATACCGCCTAGAGAGGCGGCCGAGCCTGCAATTTTTGTGAGGGGGTTCATGAGGGATCCCTTCTGTTGGTGTGGCGGGCCGGATGGCCCCTTGCCCTAAGACTATCAGTACTTATTGTTAGGGTGTGAGTTGCCCGCTAGGGTTGGGGTATAGGGCAGGCAAAGTGAGCGCGGTCTGCTCCTGATGACTGAAGAGCTTATCAGGGGCTTAGGTAGGTGTTCGGGTAAGGGGGGATCCTCACGGTGCTCCTGGTGGGGCCATGCCCTGTATTTTATGGACGTATGGCCTAGGCTGATAAACAAGATGGAGGTTTTTAGATGAAAGAATTGTTTATCTTTGATGGAAATTGTGGTTTTTGTACAAAAACCGTTGATTATCTTATTAAACTAGACAGAAATAATCTGGTGGATTTTATTCCTTACCAGGTGTTTGAAAAATCTAGCGAGCAAGAATATGCGTGTGATTTTAGTAAATCTATTGTTTACATAAAGAACCGTCAGTATTTTACTGGGGCAAGGGGTTTTATGAAGTTTTTAGATAGAATTACCGGCCTGTCGCTGTTCTCAAGAATCTATAATTTTCCCTTGCTGGGTTCCTGCATGGAGGCCGTTTATAGACTTGTCGCTAAGAATAGGAGGTACCTTCCAGGAACTACCCCTTGGTGTGATAGGCAAGATAATTGCTAGCCCTAGAGTATTTAAAGAGTAGTTTTTATAGACACGAGTCTGATTATAAAAATAGAAACTCCCAGTTTCGGTCTTATTTTTTCACAATGCCTGGAATGAATGGATAGTAACCAGTGTTGTGCTGGGGGCCTTTATTCAGCCGCTGTAGTGGAATGTGGAGGGCGCGGCAGTTCACCTTCCTCACCGTCGATGGGTGGATCATGAGCCACCTCATGATTGCTGTAGCTTATGCACAAAGACACTAGGGAAGTCCCGCAGCCTGGATAACTGTTCATTTTTCGTGGGTATCCCGGCTTGCTCTATACTGGAAGGGTTCCATGCTTGGGACCCCGCTCTGAGACCGGCGGGTAACCATAAACGACAGGGGAGCGCCAGACTGGCGCTGAGAGTGCACATGCAGACCCTCCAACCTGATCCGGTTAGTACCGGCGCTAGGGAGTCGAAGTAAATAGGCGTACCCAGGTGCGCCGGTGCATGCCCCCTTTGCTGTTCTCACCAAAGGAAGGCTTTATGTCCAAGAAATCCGCGCTCACCTGGCGCGTCAACGATATCGTCGTAGCATCGGTGCTGGCCGTAGCTTGCGCCCTGATCTTCTGGCTCTGGTCAAATTTTGGCTACTCCGCCATCACTACCACCCTAGCCCTGGCCCCTGAATACTCCCCCTTAGCCGGGGGTGTCTGGCTACTTGCGGGTCTGCTGGGTGCCCTGGTCATCCGCAAACCCGGTGCAGCCCTTTACACCGAGCTTCTGGCGGCAGTCATCGAGGCCCTCTTGGGCACCCACTACAACTTCACTGTAGTAATCTCTGGCCTAGTTCAGGGCCTGGGTGCTGAGCTGATATTCCTGATCTTCTTCTACAAGGTCTGGAACCTCGCCACCGCCATGCTGGCCGGTTTAGCCTCAGGTGCCGCTATGGGGATCTCAGAAATCATCATTTACTATGCCGGTGAGATGGTGGGTCAAAAAGCAGTCATCTATGTTCTGTGCTCTATGATCTCGGGCCTGGTTCTGGCCGGTCTGGTCTCCTGGTTGCTGGTGCGCGGTCTGGTCTCAACCGGCGCGCTAGATTCCCTGGCAGCAGGGCGGGCCGCTCGCAGGCCTTCCCGCCGGGGCGGATCAGCTAGCTCAAAGGGCTAGGGCGTTGACCGCAGAAGATCATCAGCTTGCGTCCCCCAGCCCAGAGTCAAGAGGCCGGGGGACCCACTTCCGGGCCCGGGAGTTCGGGTGGCACTACCCGGGGCGGCCCAAGCCCACTTTCTCTAACTTGACCTTCGAGATTGAACCCGGTCAGAAGGTGCTCCTGGTGGGCCCTTCCGGCGCTGGTAAAACCACCCTGCTCCAGGCCTTAGGTGGCCTGCTAGAAGACGAAGACGGCCAATCCCAGTTGGGGGAGCTGTCCGTTAACGGCCTGACTCCCGCCCAATCACGCGGGACCTGCGGGCTCATGCAACAGGACCCGGAAAGCTCCGTGGTCCTAGCCAGGGTTGGTGATGACGTTGCTTTTGGCCCCGAGAATCTGTCCGTCCCCCGCACCCAGATCTGGGAGCGGGTCAAAAGCGCCCTCAAGGCCGTGGGTTTAGGTCACCTAGACTACAGCCGGTCAACATCGGCCCTTTCCGGCGGGCAGAAGCAACGGCTGGGGTTAGCCGGCATCCTAGCCATGAACCCAGGCGCCCTGCTGCTCGATGAGCCAACCGCCAACCTGGACCCAGCAGGTGTCATAGAGGTTCGAGACGCTGTGGTGGCAGCCTGCCAAGAGACAGGCTCAACCCTTGTTGTTATCGAACACCGCCTGGATATCTGGGCTCGGCACATGGACCGGATCATAGTGCTCGGCGCCAAGGGCGGTATCAGCCACGATGGTCCACCTGAACGCGTGCTCAGCCAGGCAGGCCAGGAACTCATTGATGCTGGTGTCTGGGTGCCAGGCTACCAGCCGCACCCACCGGCACCCACAAAGGACAGCCCTGCGCTGGGTCCACTTGTGCTAGAAGCCCGTGACTTGACCCTTACTCGCGCCTACCCCAGCCGTCGCCAGCTCAAGCACCGCGCTCGCGCCCTGGCATCGGGTCAAAAACCTACCCTAGACCTACCTGTAGTTGCTGAGGGTATCAACCTTCAGCTCTACGCTGGCAGTCACTTAGCCCTGCTAGGCCCCAACGGTTGTGGCAAATCAACCCTGGCTTTGACCCTGACCGGCCTGCTCTACCCGGTGGCCGGGCATGTCATTGCCCACCCCCACCTGACCGGTGATCTGGCTGAGCGCTATCGGTCGGACATAGCCAGCTGGCCAGCAGCTGAACTGGCCGATCGAATTGGGTTGGTCTTCCAAGACCCAGAGCAACAGTTCATCGCACCCACTGTTAGAGCTGAACTGGAGTTTGGCCCCCGCCACCTGGCACGGGCCCGCAAGCAAAGCCTCGATGAAGCCTCCCTGGCCCAGGCTACCGACCAGCTCCTAGAACGCTTGAGGCTTACCCACCTGCAAGAGGCCAACCCCTTCACGCTCTCCGGTGGTGAAAAGCGCAGGCTCTCGGTGGCTACCGCGCTAGCGACCCAGCCTAAAATCCTGGTACTGGATGAGCCCACTTTCGGCCAGGACGCTCGAACCTGGAAGGAACTGGTCACCCTCATCCGAGAGCTGATCCAAGCAGGTACGGCAGTCATCTCTATCACTCACGATGCCGACTATGTTGCCGCCCTGGGCGGGGATACCTACAGCCTAGAAGGAGGGGGAAACCGTGGCCTATGATCCCTTCGCCGCTACCGCTGAGCGGCAAGGCGCCCTCGGTAGAATCAACGCCGGAGTCAAACTGGGGGCGACCTTCGCCCTGACCCTGGGGCTACTTTTAACTCAGGACTGGGTTACCTCCTTGACGGTGCTCTGCCTAGAGCTACTGGCCCTGCGATTGCTGGGACTTAGCCCCCTGGCACTCTTGGGTCGCTTTTGGCCCGTGCTCTTTGGCGCCCTGCTCTCGGGCTGGTCCACCTCCCTGCTAGCAGAAAAAACCGGCAGCACCCTGCTGCACTTTGGCCCTCTCTGGGTGAGCACCGGATCAGCGGCGGTAGGCATAGCCCTGATGCTTCGCGGGCTAGCTATGCTACTGCCCGGCATCTTCCTCATAGCAACCACCGACCCGACCGATATTGCAGACTCCCTAGCCCAGAGTCTCAAGCTACCGGCCAGGTTCGTGCTCGGTGCCCTGGCAGCCCTGCGGTTGGTGGGGTTGATGATGGCCGAATGGAATACCCTGGGGCAGGCTAGAAGGGCTAGAGGTTTGGGGTCCCAAGATACGCTCTGGCTTCGCGCTCGCACCCTGGGCGGGCAGACCTTCGCTCTGCTGGTGCAGGCCATCCGGCGCGGGAGCCGGTTAGCGACCACTATGGAGGCGCGTGGCTTTGGCCCGGGACCCCGCACCTGGGCGCGCGTGCCCAGCTACCGGTGGGCAGACCTCTGGTTCGCCCTGGGTACCCTTGGGCTATTGGTCTGCGGCTATCTTTTGGCCGCTTACACCGGGAACCTGACCTGGGTCTGGCAGTAAGCCAGCTATCTCGCTCTTACTGGGGGCCTGGTCAGGAGTAGGCTTAAGACTATGACTCATACAACCGTAGTAATGCTGACCCAGCAGAACCCCGCAGGGGAGCTGGTTGATGCCTCCACACCGCTGATTAATATTGAAGACCAGGGCCTCACCCGCGGCGACGGTGTCTTTGAAACCATGCTGGCTGCCAACCGCAAGGTGCGTAAGTTCGAGGCCCATCTGAGCCGTTTGACCGGATCAGCCCGAATCCTTGATTTGCCTCTGCCGGAGGAAGAGAAACTGCGCTCTGCGGTGCAACTGGCCGTTGATTCTGCTCTTGCCGGCCCCCAGACGGTACTGGGCGAAGAGCACACCGTCAAAATCATTATTTCGCGGGGAACCCCGGAAGAGGGGGCTCATACCTGGGTGACAGTGGCCCCCTCCTCACCTACCATTGTTCGCCAGCGCCAGGAGGGCGTGCGGGCCATGTTGCTACCGCGCGGCCACGACCCCGCCGACGACTCTGCCTACCCCTGGCTTCTAGCTGGGGCTAAGACCCTCTCCTATGCTGTGAACATGTCGGTCTTGCGCTATGTGGGTAAGCACGGTGCAGATGATGCTATCTGGGTGACCGATGACCGCCGTATCTTGGAGGGCGCTACCTCCTCTGTCATTGTTGCCAAGCGAAGCGGTGACCAGCGGGTGCTCTATACCCCTGAGCCTGCCCACGGCATCCTACCCGGTACTACCCAGGGGGCAATTTTTAAGGGGGCCCGTCAAGCTGGCTGGGAGCTGGGTTATGGCCCTCTTTACCCCCAAGACCTGCTCGAAGCGGATGCTGTGTGGCTGGCTTCCTCGGTGCGTCTGCTGGCGCCGGTGACCCACCTGAACGGTACGCCCTTAGCGCTGGATTCTGCCCTGACTGATGAGTTGATGGGTTACTTGGCAGGCTAACCGACAGCGTCCAATACTAGAGAGCGCGGCACTCCGGGGAAGGAGAACCTAGTTCTTAGCTTCCCGGGGTGTTCTCATCAGAGCCAGAACCGCCAACAGCGCGAAGCCGAACATGGTCACAGCCATGGGCAGGTAAGCCTGGCTACCGCCTAGGGCTACGAGCGGAGACGCTAAAGCACCCATGAGGGCCTGAGTTGTACCCAGTAGAGCGGACCCTGCACCAGCTTCTTGCCGGACTTGGCTGAGCGCTAGAGCCGAAGCGTTACCCAGGACTAAGCCCAGGGAGCTGGTAAAAGTAAAGAGCAGAATCAGGGTCGGTAGCAGTGAGGCTCCCGCTAAAAAGTGCACCGTAAGTAAGGCTGAGGAGGCAAGCAGAGACCAGGCACCCCAGGTCAGCAACCTAACCGGGGCAAAATGGCTCACCAGGCGGGCATTAAGGCTAGAGACCAGAACAATACCCAGAGAGTTAAAACCAAAGACGTAGGTGAAATGAACCGCATCTAGCCCTAGCACCTTTTGTAGCAGGTAGGAGGAGCCAGAAATATAGGCAAAGAGCGCGCCGAAGGCTAGGACCATAGTCAGCATAAAGCCCCGGTAAGAGGGATTTTGGGCTACTTCAATCACGCCCCTGTAGGTGGAGGCTAGGCTGCCGCGACGTCGGCGTTCTAGGGGCAGGGATTCCTTGATAAAGGTAAGAACCAGGATCATGGACAGGGTGATGATCAGAGCCAGGAGCTTAAAAATATCTTGCCAACTACCGTAGCTAAGAACTATTCCCCCGAGGATGGGTGCTAGCACCGGGGCTAGGCCGTTAATCATCATCATAATGCTCATCAGGCGAGCTGTTTCTTTGCCCCTGGTGCTATCGGTGACGATAGCTCGTGAAAGTACCAGGCCGATAGAACCTGCGAACCCCATGAAGAACCTGGCTAAAATCAGGGCCTGAATAGTGGGCGCGAAGGCGCAGGCAAGGGTAGCTAGCGCACAGCAGAAAACACCGATGCGCAGAGGCAGTAATCTGCCTGTTTTGTCTGAGAGCGGGCCCACCAAAAACTGGCCACTACCCATGCCCAGCATGAAAGAAGTTAAGGTGAACTGGGTCAGCGCTGCACTGCTAGAAAATTCTTCTGCAATGGTCGGTAGGGCTGCCAGGTACATGTCGATAGCCAGAGGACCTACGGCGGTTAGGGAAGCAAGAGTGAAGATGGCGATCAGCGGGAGCCCTGCTGAGGGGCTATCTGCCTGTAGGTGGGCTTGTTTGGGGGTCATGCTTCCTCTTTGCTTATCGGGTGGTCTCGGGCCAAGCATATTCTACGGTGTGGGGGCCCTCAGTTGGGCGGTAGGTGACCTGTACCGCATGGTAGATGTGGCGGTAGTGGCTATAGAGGGCTTCTTCCTGCAGGGCCCACCTGTCCCAGTAGGGGCGGTAGGTGTCACCGTCACGGATCAGAGCGCGGTCTTTGCGAGTGAGGGTATCTAGCTCTATGAGGATTCCCAGGTCGTGGGTACCGCAGAGCGCGCCAACCCCTTCGGCCAGGACAATACTGCCGGCCGGTGCCTGGGCTGGGGTAAAAATATGCGGGCCGGTTGCTTGCCCGCTCTGCCAGTCCCAGCCGTACCAGAGAGGAGTGGGCCCTGGGTCAGTGCCGTCCCCGGTCAGGCTGAGCGCTAATTCCTGCCAGGTCTGCACAGCCTGAGCTAGGCCGTCCCACCCCTGGTAGAGGTCCTCGAGGTGGAAGAGCTCAACGGTGGTTCCGGCGGTTGCCAGAATATCTTGTATCTGGCGGGCCAGGGTAGTTTTGCCTGAGCCGCTCCGCCCGTCGATAGCTACCAGGTAGGGGCCTTGAGCCAGTTTGCCCAGCTGGGTGGCCTGCGCGTGGGCCTCCAGCATGAAGCTACCTAAATCATCGGCGCTGGTGAATGTGGGCACAAAGGTTTCCTTTCCTTTTGCTCCAGGCTATCGCACGGTGCCGGTCTGCTGGGCCATAATGGGACTCAGAGCACCTATCCCCGGCCCTTCACGCTCTGGGGCAAGGCATAACTTTTAAGGAGACCCCATGACAGCTGATCTTTTGCGCCAGGCAGAGATACTTCAGGGCTATGCCCAGCGTAGCCGCCAGGCCTTGGACGAGCTGAGCCAGCCAACCGCACCGCGTTTTAGCTTGCCCGAGGGCTATAGCGGGTCCCTTTACCGGTTTGCGCCGCTCTCGCCCCAGAGTATTGCGGGGTTGAGTTCCTGGCTTCACCAGCAGTTTTGGCGTCAGCAGAGCCCCGCGACCCTGGATGATTTGCGTGCTTTAGCCGCTGCCGATGCTGGGCTGGCCCAGATGACCGCAGATATTCAGGCCGCTTCCGGCGGTCTGGTCAGTAAGCTCTTCGGTGGCGGTGAGAAGAAACGGCGCGCTGAGGCCGCTACCGCCGCTCTCTCCGAACGCGTAGTCAGTACCTCATCGGCTGTGAGCAGGCTCCAGCCCCTCTTTGAGCAGGTAGCCCAGCTCGATACCATCAGCCCCGAAGCTGCCCTAGCCGAGAACAAGCTGGGCCTCAGGGACGTAGCTGCCCGTGCTGTTGCCCGTTTTGCGGGTGAGCAGTGGGAAAACCCTGTCTTTGAAGAAGTACCTGTAGAGGCCCATGCTGCCTACCTGGCCATCTGGCAGGCCATTAACACTCCCGAACGTGCTCAGTTGATGACCGGCATGGGAAGGGATATGCAGGCTCTCAAAGCAGAACGTGCCCAGCTGACTCTGGCCGATATGCCCGTAGATAAGCTCCGGGATATTACCAGTGGAACTGTGCGCACCGCGCCACTCACCCAAGCCGGCATCACTACCGTCGCCCAGGTTCTCTCCCAAGGTTCACCTGCCGCCCTCACCCGAATCCCCGGGGTAGGGGAAACCACCGCCGCCCAAATCTACGCGGCCGCCACCCGCCTGCTCGACGAAGCCGCAGGCCAAGAAAAAGAAAACCTGGGCCAAACCCGCACCCCGGCCGCCGAGCGCATCCTCATCGGTCTCGACCGTCTGCGCGTCATTGACTCCACTATCGGCGACAGCGACCTGCTGGATCGCTTGAGCAGCTATGCGCCCCTCCTCACTCAGCCCGTGCCCACCACCGGCCCCCTCTTCATCGCTGTGGGCGATGATCCCACCGACTACCAGCAACTCCTCACCGACCTAGAATGGTGCCGCACCCATGCGCCCCTGAACGTACCTGCGGCCACCTGGCTCACCGCCGACCAAGCCTGGGCAGGCTACCTAGCTGATCCTGCCGCCCACCAGGCCCTCCTTGCCCACTACCTGGGTAACGAAACCATCGGCGACGCCTATCTGCCCGCTGAAATCTTCGAACGCATCCGCAAATTCCCCCTCGACCTTACCGGCCTTAAGGCCACCCTCCGCGGCTACCAAAACTACGGCACTAAATTCATGCTGGCCCAAAAGAAAATTATCCTGGGCGACGAAATGGGCCTCGGTAAAACCATGCAAACTCTTGCCGCCCTCACCCACCTGGCCAATAAGGGCAAAACTCACTTCATCGTGGTCTGCCCCGCCTCTCTCGTCATCAACTGGGAGCGCGAAACCCAAAAATTCACCGCCATTAGTACCTACCTGGCCCACGGCGACAGCCGCGAAGAAGCCCTCTCCAACTGGAAAGCTAAAGGCGGCCTGCTGATTACCACCTACGACGGTGCCCGTCTCTACTCCGACGGCACCTGGCGCGCCGACGCCGTGGTAGCCGACGAAGCCCACCTCATCAAAAACAAGGATGCCCAGCGCTCACAGGCAGTATCCGCCCTGGTGCGCAGTGCCGAATACGCCGTCCTCCTCTCCGGTACCCCCATGGAAAACAAGGTCAGTGAGTTCGTCACCCTGGTGGACTACCTGCAACCCCAGCTGGTAGCCGAAGCCGGCATGGACAGCCTCCTAGCCAGCGAATTCCGGGCCCGCATTGCCCCCGCCTACCTACGACGCAACCAAAAAGACGTGCTCTCCGAACTACCGGATATGACCGAGCACCGCGACTGGCTCGAACTCACCCCCGGTGACACCGACGCCTACCGCCAGGCCGTAGCCGATGGAAACTTCTCCCTTATGCGCCGCGCCGCCTGGTCCGCCGATGAATCCGCCAAACTCACGCGCCTGCTCGAAATTGTAGAAGAAGCCACCGCCGCCGACCGCAAGGTCCTGGTCTTCTCCTTCTTCCTGAGCGTGCTCTCCCGTCTCGAAGCCGCCCTTGGTGACAAGGTTGTCGGCCTTATTACCGGCGCTATGCCTCCCACCGACCGCCAAGATACCGTTGACGGCCTAGCCACCGCGCCCTCCGGCTCCGTCCTACTGGCCCAAATTACCGCTGCCGGTGCTGGACTGAACATTCAAAGCGCATCTATTGTGGTGCTGGCTGAACCCCAGTTCAAACCCACTATTGAGGCTCAGGCTATTGCCCGAGCTCACCGTATGGGCCAAACCCACACCGTGGATGTCTTCCGCCTGCTCGGCGCAGATACCGTGGACGAACGCATGATTGACTTGCTGGGTATCAAATCCCAGCTCTTCGACGAATACGCCCGCATCTCGGCGGCCAAGGACTCAGCCGCCGAGTCCGTGGATATTTCAGACTCCAAGATGGCCTCGCAAATTATTGCCGAAGAGCGTGCACGCCTGGGTTTGGAATCCAACCGATCATTGGAGGATGACCAGGGAACCCAAGATGATCCGAGAACCCAAGATGATCCGAGAACCCAAGCTGACCTAGGAGGAGAGGATAACCGGCCTCTGGAAGTGCCTGTTGATGACCAGGCTAGTCAGAGCGATAAGTAATATTGTTCTCCAGCCGGAAGAGAAGATGATAGTTTTACAGGGACGTTCTAGGTCATCTCAGATGCCCTGGTTATAAGAAGAGAGAAGGCAAGCTGTGTCTCAAAATCCCTATAATCCCCAGTCTCCGCAAAACCCGCAGAACCCGCAGAACCACGATCATCCTGAAACTACTCCTGGGCTTGAGCAGACTAATACTCCTCATTCTGAGCAGGGAGTTACCCCTGGCCAGGAGCCCCTGGCTGATGGGCGGGCAGATTTGCCCCAGCACGAGAGTAATCTGCCTCCTGCGCCGGCTCAGCCTGGAGCGGGGGAGCCTGCCCCGAAGAGTAAAAAAGGCTTGATGATTGGTCTTCTGCTGGTCCTGGGCGTGGTCATTGCTGTTGCGAGTAGTTTCTTTCTGCTGTCTGGCCCAAAGACCAAGACCTATGAGGACCTTACTCAGGGCATGACAGAAATAGGTAAAGAGAAAGGGATGGAGTTCTGCGCTGACTATCAGGACACTGTGCTCAATGACGCTAAGCCCCTGGATCAGGTTGAAGATATTCCCGATGACACTCAGGTCTTTTTCTGCTCCTCGGTGGATATGACTAGCTTGGAGACCCTGATGTCTGCTGATATGTCTCAGAATCCTAAAATGATGGTGGGGCTCTTCTCGGCGAGTGAATTTACCAGAGAAGATTTTGGTGACCTTGGGGAATTAGAAGATGGGCAATGGTCTTTGGCTGATGATCACTGGGGTGTGTTCTCTAATGTAGATGATGCTAAGGAGCTGGCTCAAAAAACTCTGGGTGGAAACCTGGCTGAGAGCAAAGAGTAAAAGCTCCTTTTGGCGGCGTTGTAGGCGCCTGTCGCTGAGAGTTTTCGATGGCTTGTGTATAATACACAGGTACACACACTTGATGGGTGCTCTTGAGAGGTTGTCTAGCTTCCGGTTCATACAGCAGTGAGCTGTTGAGTATCCATACGCCAGTTTCTTGAGTTCTTTCGAGATGACGAAAGCCCCGTAGGCCACACACCTACGGGGCTTTTGCGTTGCCCAGAAAGATGCTAGGTAACTACCCGGCACACACACTTAGAATCGGACAAGCAGGTTAGCGCCCAAAGAGCTTGGCGAAGAAGCCACCGCTTGGTACAGCTACCGCTTTCTCTGCTTCAGTATGCTTGCCATTGCACCATTGTCCAGGAGGGACTGAAGCCTTCACGGTATCTATATGCTGACCACAGCCAGCCCAAGTGGTCTTAGAACACAGCTTGCAGTTAACAGGACGGCACATTATTTTCTCCTAAAGCGAGGAATCTTTCACAAATAATTATACCCCCAGGGGTATTAAATGAAGTAACGGGGTGCTGGGGTCGTGAAGCCTGTAGAGCTGAGAAGTGGGTGTTTTGCCTGGGGTGGCCTGACTGCCCGCTGCAGATGAACAAATTTATTGCAAAAAAGTTGAGTCTTTTACACTCAACTCTCTTGACTTCTGTTTCAAATCTGTCACACTAGAGAGTGAGCCAAACGGATTGAGCCTATTTGACTCAAGATGTTTGCAAGACTTTCAAGTAACCCAACTCAATAGGAGAACACATCATGGCACGTGCAGTAGGCATTGACCTCGGTACCACCAACTCAGTTGTATCAGTCCTCGAAGGCGGCGAGCCCGTCGTTATCGCAAACGCCGAGGGTGCCCGCACCACCCCCTCCGTCGTTGCCTTCAGCAAGGACGGCGAAGTCCTGGTAGGCGACGTCGCCAAGCGTCAAGCAGTTACCAACGTTGACCGCACCATCGCATCCGTCAAGCGTCATATGGGCACCACCTGGACCCAGGAGATCGACGGCAAGCCCTACACCGCTCAGGAAATCTCAGCTCGTACCCTCATGAAGCTCAAGGGTGACGCGGAGGCCTACCTGAACGATAAGGTCACCGACGCAGTTATTACCGTTCCCGCCTACTTCAACGACGCTGAGCGTCAGGCCACCAAGGAAGCCGGTGAAATCGCAGGCCTCAACGTCCTGCGTATCGTCAACGAACCCACTGCCGCAGCACTCGCCTACGGCCTGGACAAGGGCAACGAAGACGAACTGATCCTGGTATTCGACCTCGGTGGCGGTACCTTCGACGTCTCCCTGCTCGAAGTTGGTAAGGACGAAGACGGCTTCTCCACCATCCAGGTTCGCGCAACCTCGGGCGATAACCGCCTGGGTGGCGACGACTGGGACCAGCGCATCGTTGACTGGCTCCTGGAACAGGTCAAGTCCAAGACCGGCGCCGACCTGTCCAAGGACAAGATCGCTCTCCAGCGTCTGCGTGAGGCCGCTGAGCAGGCCAAGAAGGAACTCTCTTCTGCAACCTCCACCAACATCTCCCTGCAGTACCTCTCCGTTACCCCCGAGGGCCCCATCCACCTGGACGAGAAGCTGACCCGCGCCAAGTTCCAGGACATGACCAGCGACCTGATCGAGCGCACCAAGAAGCCCTTCAACGACGTTATCGCTGAGGCAGACGTCAAGGTTTCGGACATCGCTCACATCGTTCTGGTCGGTGGCTCAACCCGTATGCCCGCAGTAACCGAGGTAGTCAAGGAACTCTCCGGTGGCCGCGAACCCAACAAGGGTGTTAACCCCGATGAGGTTGTCGCCATGGGTGCAGCCCTGCAGGCCGGTGTGCTGAAGGGTGAGCGCAAGGACGTTCTGCTGATTGACGTCACCCCCCTCTCCCTGGGTATCGAGACCAAGGGCGGCGTGATGACCAAGCTGATTGAGCGCAACACCGCGATACCCACCAAGCGCTCTGAAACCTTCACCACCGCTGAGGACAACCAGCCCTCCGTATCGATTCAGGTTTTCCAGGGTGAGCGCGAGTTCACTCGCGACAACAAGAACCTGGGCACCTTCGAACTGACCGGTATCGCCCCCGCTCCTCGTGGCGTACCCCAGATTGAGGTCACCTTCGACATCGACGCTAACGGCATCGTTCACGTCTCCGCTAAGGACAAGGGCACCGGCAAGGAGCAGTCCATGACCATCACCGGCGGTACCTCACTCTCCAAGGACGACATCGACCGCATGGTCAAGGACGCCGAGGCCCACGCAGAGCAGGACAAGGCACGCCGCGAGGCCGCCGAGACCCGCAACGCCGCCGAGAACTCCGCTTACTCCATCGAGAAGCTCATCAAGGAAAACGGCGACAAGCTGCCCGAGGATGTCAAGACCGAGGTTCAGGCTGACGTTGACGCCCTGAAGGCTGCCCTTGAAGGTGAAGACGACGAAGCCGTCAAGACCGCCTTCGAGAAGCTGCAGGCTTCACAGACCAAGCTGGGTGAAGCTCTCTACGCCCAGGCTCAGGCTGATGCCGCCGCCGGCGAGGGGGAACAGGCTGAAGACGATGACGTTGTTGATGCCGAAGTAATCGATGAAGACGACGAGAAGAAGAACTAATCATGGCTGAGAACACCCAAGAGCCCACAGAACCCCAGGGCGGTGACCCCTTGGAAGAAGCCTTCCAGGCACCTGCTGCTGAGGGCCACCCTGAGCCCGACGGTGTTTCCGCTCAGGCTGCGGCAGGCGAAGAGTCTGCCGCCGCCGAAGCGGAATCAGAAGCTGAGGTTAGCCCCGATGCGGCCCTAGCGGCTGAGCGTTTGGAAGACCTGCTTCGCCTCAAGGCTGAGTTCACCAACTTCAAGAACCGCACGGCCAAGGAGAAGGAACAGCTCCGCGACTTCGTGGTTGCTGACCTAGTTTCTGCGCTGCTGCCGGTGATTGACGATATTGATGCCGCCCGCAAACACGGCGACCTGGAAGATGGTCCCTTTGCCGCTATCGCAACCAAGCTGGAAGAGACCCTCACTAAGCAAGGTTTAGAGCGCTTTGGCGAGGTAGGGGAGCCTTTCGATCCGCAGGTCCACGAGGCTGTTTTGCAGCAACCGACCAGCGAGGTTGAACCGGATGCAGTCTGCATGGTCCTGCGTAATGGCTACCGGGTCAAGGACCGCCTGGTCCGCACCGCCCAGGTAGCTGTGGCAGTGGCCGAATAAAACAGACAAGGGGCGGGCGCCCGGCCTGATAGATCAGGTTGGGTGCCCGCCTTTTACACCAGGCAGGGAACCAGAATACTGGGTTGCCCCTACCTGCACACATGAAGAGGGGTTTGCCGTGAGTAAGACCCCAAGATAATAAGAACAGCATAAAAGACTTAAGATCTACCTCGGAAGGAGAGGCAATGGCGAGCGAAAACTGGCTCCATCAAGATTTTTATAAGGTACTGGGCGTAGCTGAGTCTGCCTCCGAGGCAGACATCAAGAAGGCCTACCGCAAGCTAGCCCGCAAGTACCACCCCGACCAGAACCCAGGGGACACGGCCGCAGAAAAGAAGTTCAAAGAGGTCTCCGAAGCCTACGACGTCCTCTCAGATGCCAAGCAAAAAGAAGAATACGACCAGATCCGCAAGTACGGGGCTGCAGGCTTCGCAGGGGCTGGTGGTGGTTTCCCCGGGGGTTTTCCCGCAGGCGCCGCAGGCGCAGGTGGCTTTCCTGGAAGCGCCGGTGGCTTTCCCGCAGGCGCAGGTGGCTTTCATACCTCCTCCGGCGGCGCCAACATTAATATTGAGGACCTACTTGGGGGCATGTTCGGTGGCGGCGGTTTCGGCGCCAGCAGCGGGGGCGGCTTCTCCGCTCCGGCTCCCAAGGGCGAGGATGCCACCACTAGCGTCCGCATTTCTCTGAAACAGGCCTACCAGGGCGGTGAAGTATCGGTCTTCCGCCCCGGAGGCTCCCAAACCACGGTCCGTCTGCCCCGCGGAGTTAAGGACGGCCAGAAAGTCCGCCTGCGCGGCAAAGGCCACCCCGGTCACGGGGGAGCGGGCGACCTCATCGTTAGGGTGAGAGTCGATGCCCACCCCGTTTTTGAACGCCAGGGTGATCATCTGCTGGTCAAGGTTCCTGTCAGCCTGCAAGAAGCCTTGCACGGTGGTGTTATTGAAGCGCCCACCCTCGATGGTTCTACCGTCAAACTCCGCTTGGCTGCCGGCTCACCAGCCGGCCGGAAACTGCGGGCCAAGGGGCGGGGCTTCGTCACCAAGAAGGGTAGCGGCGACCTACTGGTCATTCCCGAGGTTCAGGTACCTACCGACCTGAGTCAGGAGGCCTCTGATGCCTTGGATAACTTCCTGGCGCTGGCACCTCAGGTTAACCTACGGGCTGAGCTTTTGCGGAAGGCGGCTGAGTAACCATGGAACTTGAATCTGACCGGCCGGTCTTTGTGATTTCTGTGGCCGCAGAGTTGGCGGGTATGCACCCCCAGACTCTGCGCCAGTATGACCGCATGGGGCTGGTTCAGCCCTCACGAGCTCCGGGCCGGGCTCGCCGCTACTCGGAGCGGGATGTGCTCAAGCTCCAAGAGATTCAGGAGCTTTCCCAGTCCGGTGTTTCCCTCGAGGGGATTAAACGTATCATGCAGTTGGAGAACCGGGTAGAGGCCCTCAAGGCCCGTAACGCGGAGCTGTTGCGTGAGAATGAGGTCCTACGCCACCGCCTACAGGAGGGCGCTCGTGTGTTTGCCGCCGGG
Source organism: Rothia sp. CCM 9416 (assembly GCF_048513535.1). Taxonomy (NCBI): domain Bacteria; kingdom Bacillati; phylum Actinomycetota; class Actinomycetes; order Micrococcales; family Micrococcaceae; genus Rothia; species Rothia sp. CCM 9416. The sequence goes on from NZ_JBLXXR010000001.1 coordinate 37,691, forward strand.
ACGTCTGGCGGTGCGGTGCACCTGGCGCGCGGACAGCGTCCGGCACCCCGCCCCAAGTCCCAGGCCGTGGTGCTCTACCGCCCCCGCTAAGGGATTAATTACGTCCAGGGTTGCCAAACATGCAAAGCCTATTGTAGTATGATTTTCAACACCTTTTAGATATAGGTGTCAGGAGATAATACACATCAGGCGTGGTGATTTATAAATCACTTTCCGTACTTTATTGATGTATTTTCCTGAGGTTCCTGTGGTAGTCACAGGATTCCTAAGCGGAATATAATCAAAGGAGAGAAATGTTCCCCACAAAGATTAGAAAAATGGTTGCAAGTTTTACCTTGGTAGCTGGGGTTGGATTGGGAGCTATGACTGCTGCTAATGCTGCAGCTCAATGGCCTGCTGAAGGTGGCTATTGGGAATATGGTTTTTGGAACGCATACGCCCGCTCCTATTACGATCACGGGTCTCGCTGTCATGGTTCCACAGCTCAGAATGACTGGGGTACCGTTCGTAGCATCGACACCGCTGCTGGGAAACGTGCAGTTGCGGAGAAATTCGGTACTATTTTTACTAATAATAAGTATTATTATAGGGTTTGCTAGATTTAGTTGAGGCCTATTTTGGACTAAAGCCTAGGGTAAATTTAAATTTTCCCTAGGCTTTAGCTTAGCACCGAAAATAAATTTATTTTTAAGGGTTGATGTGAGATATATTGTTCGTTTAGTAGCAGTTCTTGTTGCATCAGTTTTTTTGTTAGTCGCTGACACCTATTGTGCTACCGTGGATGAAAATACTCCGCAAGGGGCGAATCTTGTTATTTCAGCAAGCTTCAAGCAGAGCGTAGAAACCAAAAACAAAATTATTGACCGTCTTTCACATATTTCTGATGAAAGAAATATTAAACTGGCAAAAGTGGTCCCGAATCCTGAAAATTTTCTCAAGGATAGGTCTCTGTACTACTTTACCAACAAAGATATTCAGACAGGGCCAATCAACTGGTATCGTCCAGATTACAGCGGTTCTCAAGAGGTCGCAGCTGACCTAGGAAACGCTTCTTTAGAAGGGGTTTATGTCGCCCACATCTCCTCACCTGACGATATTGACATCCTCTCGAAAGAGCTGACAAGTCTAGGAGCAGTTTTTTCCTATAAAAAAGCTGGATGGTTTGAGGTTCTCGTACAGACAGTGTGGGCAAACGGCTATGGCTTGGCTCTGGTGAGCGTATGCCTGCTTCTTGGTATAGCTTCCTTAGCCTATTCTGCATCACGAGCAAGAGTCCATATACTACAGACTCTTGCGGGCTTACCTCACTGGCGGATACTTGCTGCCCAGTTGGGTAATATTTTGCTTTGTTTTTGTGTTCCCGCTCTAGGAACTTTTCTTGTTGCCCTGTTAGCCGTCTTCCTTCTCAGGGGATTCCATGCCTTGGGCTCCTTTATTTGGGTTGCGCTACTTGCCTTTGTCGCTATGGTGCTAATAACAGGCTTGTGTGTATTCTTGACCAGCATTTTGACGGCACCACGGCTAGAGAATGTAGCAGGTCGGGAGGATGGGATTCAGAATTATCGGTTTGCCTCAGAAGGAGCGAAATACCTAGCAATTTTTATTACTGCAGTGAGTCTTCCTGCCTTGGTTGGGCAGGGATTCACTCAGCTGGGAATTGCCCAGCAGGCATCGTATTGGGATGCTCTCTCTCAGGCGCAGAGCTTACGGCTAGGGGGTAATGATGAGCAGTTAACCCAGGCAGAGGGAGATTTATTGAGGGTGGTTACAGATGCAGAAGATGAAAATAAGTTGTACTTCACCTATGGTGTCAATCCAGGTGAATTTCTAGGGGATAATCTTGAGCCTTTTGATGGAGTTATGCTTACTAATGATAGCTATCTGAAAAAACTTGAAGATCGCTACCATCGTAAATATGTGGATATTGATAAAAAAGAAATACCGATTGCTTTGAGAGAGTCTATTTTAGAGCAATTAAAACTGTGGATTCCCTCAAGCCAAGCGCAGGATAGAGTTCGTTTTCTCGTGGCTGCTGAGCAAGGGTCCCTGCCTGCTATTTCTGGTACTGGAAACTCTCAGTTAGAGCTCTATGAAACTCCATTGGTTGTATCTGTTAGCTCACTCTCTGATACCTACTCACCTTCTTTTATCACGTCAGTTATTTCAACAAATAATATATTTTTTGACGATTCCTTTGAGCTTACAAAGAAGGTGCAAGAATCAGAACTGAGTGGGGTCATACTTTCCGTAGATCGGGCAAGCGATGCTGGCCTGCAGTCAAGCCAGATGGCAGAAGCGCGTACTAGGTCGCTACTTCTGTCTCTTGTGCTCAATATGACTTCTCTTGTCCTTAGTACTGTACTGGCAAGCTATATTTATCTTCTTCGTAAGGCGAAGACTCACTATACCCAGCGAGTATCAGGTAATAGCTGGCTAGCTATCCTTAGAAAGCGTCTTTTGGGTGAAGCGATAATAGCTACAGCTCTTGGGGTTCTTGCCTGGATAAGCGTGATTGGTCAAGCCGGCTCCTATAATTTTGCATGTTTTGGAGTTGTTCTTCTGTGTGTAACCCTTAGTTTGATATTGCAACCATCATTTGCTCAATTTATATTTTCCAAAACTGTCCTTAGAAAGGTTTCCTGATGATTAGAGGACGCGATATTAGTGTTCAGATTAAGGGGCGAACTATTATGGCTATTGATGAAATATTCATTGAGCCTGGGAGGGTTACTGGCTTAATAGGTGAGAGTGGAAGCGGTAAGACTACATTACTTAATTGCCTTGGTCTTCTTCAGCCAATAACTACTGGATCTATTGAGATTGACGGTAGAGATTTTAGTAATCCGTCGAATAAAAAAAGATTATCATTTTGGAGAGATGAGGCGGCGTTCGTATTCCAGGATTATGGAATCATTGATGAATGGACAGTGGCGCAGAACCTTGCCGTAGCCCAGCACGTTCCAAGAAGGGAGAAAGATAAGATGGAGAAAGTCTTGAATAGTGTTTCTCTTCATGGCCGACAGGGTGAGAAAGCTAGTAGGTTAAGCGGTGGTGAAAAACAGCGTGTGGGAATTGCCCGGGCTCTTTATCGGGAGGCATCCTACCTTTTTGTTGATGAACCTACTGCCAGTCTGGATGAAGGCAATCGGGATAATGTTCAGAGATTATTAAGAGCCGTTGCAGATCAGGGTTCACATGTTGTGATTGCCACCCATGATGAAAACATGATTCTCGCTTGTGATATGACTTACCATCTTGAAACTCAGCAAAGGTAATATGGGTGATAAAAATGAAAAATAAAAAAACATTGTTTGTACTTATTTCAGCTTTATTTTTTGTTTGTATTTTTGCCGTGGGTGTTTTGGGTTTTTTGGGTAATAAATCTGAGGGGCAAACAGATCGCCCCGCCTGTAGTGGTTTATCGAGCATTGAAGATGTTGATTCGGCTTTGGATTCCCACTCTGCGATTACAAAAAATTTAGAGAATATATCACCATCAGTTTCTGTATCTAAGACAGTTACCTGCGACAATGAAAAAGCACTCATCACTGTGAGCTACAGCGGTGATTTAGATACTTTTGAAGAAATTCAAAATCTTCTCAAAAATACTGGTGGTTATGGAGTAGCACTAGAGGTAGTAAAAAAATAAATCTGTCGCCAGGATTTGTAAGAGAACCTGAAATAGCGGATGAAAAGACTATTACCACTATCTATAATCTGCGTGGAACCGTTTTGACCTTAAATGCTTTCACTGTGCCCTGCCCTTGTTAGATGGGCAGGGCTTTTCTATGATGGTCTCTTTATATACCGAGCTTTAGCGGCGGATATAGGTCAGGTCGTGGGCGCGGCGGCCAGCCTCACCGGCCTTACGCTCAAAGGAAGTCACCACACGGCCCTCCCAGCGGGGAGCCCAACCGCCAACGGGGTCATCCTCACTGGTGTTCTCACCGGCGTGAGCGTTCACAAAGTCGGGGTGGGCATCGAGAACTTCACGCATAACCAGGGCGTATTCTTCCCAGTCGGTTGCCAGTCGCCAGGTACCGCCGGGCTTGAGCACGCGGGCTACCTTATCGGCAAAAGCCGGGGAGACCAGGCGACGCTTATGGTGGCGAGCCTTATGCCAGGGATCGGGGAAGAAAACCCACAGCTCATCGACAGAGTTCTCTTCAAGCAGGTTATCGAGTAGCTCTGGGGCGTTAGCCTGCGCTACACGCACATTCTCTACCCCGGCCTGGCCCATCTTGAGCAGCAGGTCGGCAATGCCGGGGGTGTAAACCTCAACAGCTAGGAAATTGGCTTCGGGGACCTGACTTGCCCGGTGGACAATGGCCTCACCCAGGCCAGAGCCGATTTCAAGGACCAGGGGCGCACCGGCGCGGCCGTAGAGCTCTTCCGGGTTAAAGACGGCACCCTCGGCAACTGAGGTGTCACCAATATTACGGGGGAGGTCCAGCAGGTGGGTGGGGGCGTAAGCATCCCAGGCTTTCTGGCGGCGGGCGGTCAGGCGGTCACCGCGACGAACAAAAGAGTAGGGCTGACGGTGGAACTTCTCGGGCACCGGAGCGTTTAAATCTTCCCCGGCAGCGGTGCGTGCTGCCTTCTGCTCGAGGTCTTGCTTCTGCTTATTGGTTTCCATAACTCTCCTTGCGAGGTTGAAAGGGTAGCCGGTGCTCGCGGAAACTCTAAGCGCCACCGGTAGCTAAGGCACCCATTATAGACCCCGCCCCCCTAATTAGGATTGAGGGGGCTCTGCTGCCCTGGGATCGGTGGGGGAGCCAAAGGTGGGTTTGGCCTGCTGGATAATCGGCAGAGAACCAGTGACCAGGGGGATGCTCCCGGTATGCACCTGCTCAACGGACACATCGTAGACCTTGGAATCTTCCTTGGTCATAAGGTCTTCCTCAATCATCTTCTGAGTGATTACTTTGAGGCGGGTGGTGTCGGGGTGCTCTAGGGCGGGTTCGCTTTGGCTGAGGTCTACCTCGTGGTCAATCTGGGCATCCAAGCCACCGGGTAGGCCGTACATGAAGCCGTCAATAGTATCGACCGTGGCAACAAAGTTGGGGTCGTGGGTCAGGTACTTCTTGGTTTCACGGGCGACCAGGCCTGAGAGCAGGATGAGGCCAATGAGGTTGGGGATAGCCATCAGGCCGTTCATGATATCGGAGAAAGTAAAAACTACGGACAGGGGAGCGACTGCGCCCAACCCGCACATGAGGGCAAAGACCATGCGGTAGCCAGTAATGGCTCGTTTACCGCCGCCCAGGGACTCAAGGGCGCGCTCACCGTAGTAGGACCAGCCCAGCACGGTTGAATACCCCAAAAGCACCAGGCAGAGGGTTACCACATAGCCGCCCCAGGGCCCAGGAATACCGGAGGAAAATGCTTGGGCGGTGGCAGTAGCCGGTTCGGAGTTAGTCCAGGTGCCCGTGGTCAGCAGAATGAAACCGGTCATGGAAATCACCACAAGGGTATCCACGAAAGTCTGGGTCATGGAGGCCAGGCCCTGGCGCACAGGGTGCGACGTCGTGGCAACTGAAGCGGGGATAGAGGCGGTACCCATCCCTGACTCGTTAGAGAAGAGGGAGCGTTGGGCACCGACCTGTAGAGCAAAAATCATTCCTGCACCGACCGCCCCGCCCAGGGCTCCTTGCCCGGTGAAAGCTCCCCGCAGAATCATAGCAAAGGCCTCCGGGATCATAGCGGCGTTACGTGCCACAATGTAGCCACCGAAGCCTAGATAAAGCAGAATCATCAGGGGAACACAAAAAGCGGCAATCTTCGAGACTGTCTTAATGCCACCCAAAAGAGCCAAGGCAGTTAGGAGGGCAAGGACAAGGGCGGTAGCCCAGGATGGTACCCCTAAAGAGTGCTCCAGGTTAGCGGAGATAGCATTGGATTGGGTCATGTTACCAATGCCAAAGCAGGCGAAAACACAGCAGATAGCAAACATTGTTGCCAGGAACTTGCCAAAGCGGTTAGGGATGCCTCGTTGCAGGTAGGCTTGGGGGCCTCCTGTCAGTTCCCCCATCTTGTCACGGTGACGGAAACGGACACCCAAAAAACATTCTGAGTATTTAGAGGCCATGCCGATAATAGCGGTAACCCACATCCAAAAGAGCGCCCCGGGGCCACCGATACTCAGGGAGAGAGCGACACCCACAATGTTGCCGGTACCCACCGTTGCCCCCAGGGCCGTGCTCATAGCCTGGAAAGATGAAATGTCACCTTTTGCGCCCTCCTGCCTGGCTCGGCGACCAAACTGCAGGCTCATTGCCTTGGTAAAAAGTCTGATTTGAATTAGGCCCAGGCGGACAGTCAGAAAAATGCCGGTGCCCACGAGAAGCGGTAGCAAAAGCCAGGGACCCCAAATGATACGGCTGGTTTCATCGAGTACCTGCTGGAGAGCGTCCACGCGATTTTTCCCATCTAAATTATGTTTTTTGGAGTGAGCGAACTTTCATCAATTTATCATGAATCCTACCTACTACCCGGTACTGAAAGATATGAGGAGCAAGAGGGCTTAGACTTGACCATAACCACTTAGTCTTATGAGCCTGATCATCCCTCCCAGGGACCCACTGGCCCCGGATGAAGAGGGCAAAAGCAGACAGGACACAACAACATCAGGGGGTGCTTATGGCAACAACCGAGAACACACCGGGCCTAGAAGAAAAGGAAGGCCTGCAACGCGGGCTTTCCAACCGGCATATTCAGCTGATCGCTATCGGTGGAGCGATTGGTACCGGCCTCTTCATGGGCTCCGGCAAAACGATTTCACTGGCTGGCCCATCCTTGCTTCTGGTCTACGCGATTATTGGGGTCGTCATTTTCTTGGTTCTGCGGGCCATGGGAGAGCTGCTCCTCTCTAACCTGAGCTATAAAACCTTCAACGATTTCATCACCGATATCCTGGGGCCCAGTGCTGGCTTTCTCATGGGCTGGTCCTACTGGTTTACCTGGGTTGTCATCGGCGTTGCCGATATTATCGCCATTACCGGCTATGTCCACTTTTGGTGGCCTGATTTACCCGCCTGGATTCCCGCTGTCTGCTTGATTGGCTTGCTCCTTGCCTTGAACCTGCCCAGCGTCAAGAACTTTGGCGAAATCGAGTTCTGGTTCGCTTTGATCAAAATTGTTGCCATCGTCCTTCTTATCATCGTGGGAGCGATTATGGTAATTGCCGGCTTTACCTCACCCAGCGGACAGCGGGCATCGGTGGAAAACCTCTGGAATGACGGCGGTTTCTTCCCCATGGGCGCCAGCGGCTTCTTCGCGGCCTTCCAGATCGGTATTTTCGCTTTCCTGGGTGCCGAGCTCATAGGCACTACAGCTGCCGAAACCAAGAACCCCACTGTGACCCTTCCCCGCGCTATCAACGCGGTGCCTCTTCGTATTATCGTCTTCTACGTTTTGACCTTGGCAGTTATTCTGATGGTCACACCCTGGCGCACTATTGACCCTGAGCAGAGCCCCTTCGTTGAAATGTTCACCCTGGCAGGGCTAGCTATTGCCGCACACCTGATTAATTTTGTGGTGCTGACCAGCGCTACCTCATCGGCCAACTCGGGTATTTTCTCTACCTCCCGCCTGATTTTCGGTCTGGCTCAGACCGGTAGCGCCCCGGCTATCTTTGGCCGCCTCTCCAAGAACGGTGTACCGCGCAATGGCCTTTTCCTCACCACGGTGCTACTCTTCTCAGGCATTATCCTGCTCTACTCGGGAGACTCCTTAATTGAGGCCTTTACACTGGTGACCACCGTGGCCTCGGTGCTCACCGTAGTAACCTGGTCTCTGATTATGGTCAGCTACATTAAGTACCGTAAGACCCGCCCCGAACTACACGAGTCATCTGTCTATAAGCTCCCCGGCGGCATCTACACCTGCTACCTTGTTCTGGCTTTCTTCGTGGGTGTTATTGTCCTGCTCTTTAGCTATGAAGACACCCGCCAGGCCCTGATTGCTATGCCTTTCTGGTACGCCTTGCTTGCCCTTGGCTGGTTCTTCATTCACCGTAACAACCAGGGAACAACTCTGAAAGCCCGTGCCCGCCAGAAGGCGCTGGAGCACCAGGAACATGACTCATCAGCTCAATAGGCCCTAGAGGGTAAGTTGCTGAGGCCCGCTACCGGTACACCCGGTGGCGGGCCTTTGCCCTAGCTGATGGCATACAAGTTCTTATCCCGCAGTGTCTGCCCCTTGAGAGGGGAGATAGAGCGCAGAGAGCAGACAGCAGAAGAAAACCAAGGCGGTACAGCTCAGCGCCAGCCCTTCCCAGCCTGCATGGGGCAGAAGTAGCCCTGCCCCCCAACCGATAAGAGCTGAACCCCCGTAGTAGAAGGAGTTATAGAGCGCAGTCGCCTGCGATTTTGCAGGGCCAGCCAGCGCACCTGCCCAGCCGGAGGCAAGCGCGTGAGCGGCAAAGAAAGCCGCAGTCAGAAGCGCTAGGCCAGCTATGACCAGTGGCAGGGGGCGGGCCAGGGTGAGTAGGATTCCTCCAGCCATGAGCAGACAGGCCGCCAGGAAAACCCGTTTGAGCCCTCCGCGCTGGGCCAGCTTACCGCCAAACCCCGATGAAACTGTACCCAGCAGGTAGATCAGAAAGATAAAAGAGAGCAGGAGCGGTGAGAGGTGGTAGGGAGCGGCCTGGAGCTTGAAGCCGATGTAGTTGTAGATGCTGACGAAGGCACCCATGAGGGCAAACCCTGCGGTGAAGAGGGTTACTTCTTGACGGTTGCGCAGCAGTGCCCCCACTTTTGCCCAGGAGCTGTCAGCGTAGGGGGCAGAGGCTGCAGTTCTTTGGCAGGGCCGGTCATGTGAGGCAGGCATGAGCACGATAAAGATTAGCGCGGCCATGAAGCCGGTGAAGGAGACCGAGAACATAGCTACCCGCCAGCTTAACAGTTCGGTCAGTGCCCCGGAGAGTAATCTACCGATGAGCCCGCCCACGCTGGTTCCTGAGATATAAAGCCCGGCGGCCGCAGCCCGGACCGAAATATGGGCTTCTGTCACAATGACGGCTACCGCCAGACCCGCAACACCGCCCAGAAAGGCCCCTTCGAATGTTCGAAGAACAAGGAGCAGAGGGTAGAGCTGGATCCAGGGGGTTATGAGCCCCAGAAGGGTTGCCCCGCACAGAGCTAGGGTCATGGTGCGCACCCGCCCCCAACGGTCAGCTAATGCCGCCCACAGGAGGGTGCAGAGGGCAAGACCGGCGGTGGAGCAGGAGATGGTGAGAGCGGCGCGGTCCGCTGAGATAGCCAGGTCGCGGGCTATCTGGGGAATCAGTGGCTGGGGGGAATAGAGCTGGGCAAAGGTTGCGACCCCCGCAGCAAAGAGGGCTGTGAGCAGCCGCCGGTATTCACGGCTTCCGCCCCGGTAGCCTTCAAAGGTGTAGGTCAAGGTCTTCCTCCGGGCCTTGGTGACAGGTGGCACATCTAACCTTAACCGGGGAGATCTCTGTGAGTGTCTTTATTGCGCTGGGTGACACACCGGCAAGCCGGTCAAAGCGCTAGCCACGAGCAAAGCTGGAACGGTAGGCGGGCTGATCTGGGCAGGTTGCCAGGACCCCCTGCATGGCTCGTTTTTCCGCTGAGGTGATGGTCAAATGATAGGCAGCCTTGACTGAAATCTGCCGGGCAACGTACTCGCACCGGTAGCCTGTTTGGGGGAGCCAGCTAGCGGCGTCCTTATTGGACTTGGTGGTGTTGCTGAACTGCCCGGCTGCTTGGAGGTTGAGCGGGTCGTTTGCTATGAGGGTGCGCTCTGTGAGACTCCACTGCCAGGCCCCTGAACTCCAGGCGTTAGAGAGCGCTACAACATGGTCAATGGGCACAGCTTCGCTGGTTTTTTCACCGCGCCTGAAGCTAATGATCTCGGTGGTGTAGGGGTCAGTAAGGGTCCCGGAAAGCACCTTACAGTTCTTAGATAGGTCCAGGTCGGTGAGGTCCCTGGCCAGAATATCATTGCGTTGGTCACACCCATTGCCGTCAATATCCTCCCAGGCCTGGCCGAAAGCTGAACGCTTGTAACCGCCCCCGCTATAGGGTTTGGCCACGGTGATGGTTTCAAGGACCTGGGAGGCAGTCGAGTAGGTTTCGACCCCTGAGCCCGCGAAGCCGGTGCTGACCGGTCGTCCACCACCGGTGATGCTCTCAAAACCGGCGCGGAGATCCCAGTTATGGGATCGCAACCATAGAACACCGGTGACCAGCAGAAGAACCAGAAGAATGATCGCCAGGGTTGGCTTGTATCCCGAGGAGGAAGAAACTCCCCGGCGCTTGCCCGTAAAACCGGAAGCGGGAAGACGTGGTGCCCTGCGGGCCTTCTTGAAGATTGCCATAGGCACACCATTCTAGCGGTGCGCGCAAGAAAGCGCAGGGCTCAGAACCTCAAACGGAGCGGGAGGTGAGCTTTAGCTAAAGTCCTCGACCACAACGTAGCCTTGGCCTGTTACCGGCACCATGGGGATAGACCCGGTGCCAGGGTGGGCGGCATCTACGGTGGCGCTACCGGTGGGGTCATCAGACTGGTAGTAGTCAGGCTGGCCGCACCCCATGCCCATGCGCATGGCGCTAATAATTCCATCGGCGGCGTCGGTCACAGAGAGGAAGTTCCGGGTCCAGCGACCTGAGCCCGTGGGGGCGGTCCAGCCCCGGTTGAGCAGGGCTTGGGTGTCGAGCTGAACCAGGACTGTCTCAAACTCGTCGGGTGAGGTGAGTTCACAGAAATAGCCAGCCGGTGAGCGCAGGATATTGACGTAGCTGGTGTAGTCACCGGTTTCTACAACCTCCGGTGAGATGTAGTAAAGGCGTAGGGACAGGTTCCAGGGGAGCTCTTCAAGGCGCTGACGCATGACATCGGTGAGTTCCTGCCAGGCACGGGCTATCTGTTCATCGTCGGTGAGAGGCTTGGGCCGGACAACGCCGATTCCCTGCGCCTGGATATCTTTGATTTTGAGGGAGCCTGTGGGCGTAGAAGCCTGCTGATGCCCTCCACCGGCGGGTATGCTGGCGGCCGCGCTGCTCAGGGCATCACTAATCATCTGGCGGCCTACCTGTAGGGCCCGGTTCCAAGAGTCATATTTGGCGCGGACAGCACCCAGGTGAGGCACCCGGCCAGTACGGGCGGGGTCTTCGGCCCAGCTACCGTAGAGCAGGACGGAGGGTTTACGGTCGTAGCGGATGCAGTAGCTGAGGAAATCGCCCAGGGTATTGCGGAAGGTGCGTTCGCTCAGGCTCGTTGCGGCCAGTTTGAGCCCGTGGGAGTCCGCATGCGGCGGGCAGATGCCGACTTTGAGCAGAGCCCTGCTCCAGGAACGGTTGCCCAGGCGGTCTTCGATGAGAGCGCGAGAGGGCGGCCAGGCGAAGTCGTCCCGAGAGATGTAATCAACTTCTGCCGGTAGGTTGACTACAAAATCGTCGTAAGTCTGCTCATCGAGCTCGGTGTAGGGGTGCTCTGCCATGTATTTGAGAGCGGCACCGATGCGGCCCACCACCTCGGCGATCACCTGAGCGGGTACTGAGAAAGATTCCAGCATGCGGGGCAGGTCCTGGACGATGGTGGGGTCAAGGCCCGTCGCGGCGTACTCGTAGTCAGCTTCTAGGTCGTAGGTGATAGCAACCGCGTACCAGAGGGCTGAAGCCATCAGCACATTGGTGTGAATCTGCTCTTTGCGGCCCTCAAAGACCCAGCGGCCCGAGTTGATAGCGCGTTCTAGCAGCTCACGGTCAATGCTGGGGTAAAGAACAACGATCCGGCTAAAGGCCTCAGATGCAGTCCACCCCATACGGGCGAGGCCGGTTAGCAAGGAGCCATAATTCTCGCAGAAGTCGGCGTATTCGAAATCGGTTGCATCTGGCACGTGGTTCTCCAAAGCAAAGGGGACGGGTGAACTGGAGGGGGAAGAAACCTGTAGCTGAGGCTAGGCCATAGATATATGAGATCCTGAGTCCCCTGACACCACTTTAGGTGGCTGGGCACCTGTCTGACCACCATAGGCCCAACTGTTACAGACAAATAAGCTCATTATGACTCTCGAACCTGCCATGGTACAAGGCGGTGCCTTGGCCGGTCAGCACGGTATAAATAGCCCGCCTAGCGGCATAGGTTCTGGGCACTCTGTCTTAATGAGAAACTAGAAACTATGACAAGAGCAGGTGAGGCAGAACTTTCCCCCATTGAGCAGCGGATTGCCCAGGAGCTGGGCGTCCGGCCAGAGCAGGTGATAGCGGCTCTTGCCCTGCTCGATGACGGCGCTACCGTCCCCTTTATCGCCCGCTACCGCAAGGAAGCGACCGGTGGGTTAGACGATACCCAGCTTCGTACCCTTGCTGAGCGGTTGCGTTACCTGCGCGAGCTGGAAGAGCGCCGGGTAGCCATCGTCAATAGCCTGCACGAGCGGGCTGTCCTGACCGAGGAACTAGCCCGGGCCTTGGCGCTGGCACCGACAAAGAACGAGCTAGAAGCCCTCTACGCCCCGCACAAGACCAAGCGCAAGACCCTGGCTTACCTAGCACGCGAAGCTGGCCTGGACTCTCTGGTGGAGGACCTGCTAGAAGTACCCTTTGCCCCCACCGCAGATATTGCCGATGCCTACGTTGAGCCGGAGCTTGCAGACGCTAAACCCGGAACCGTAGAAGCCACCGTCGCCTCCGTTGAGAATGCCCTGGAGGGTGCCCGTGCTCTGCTCATTGAACAGGCCGTGAGCGACCCCACCCTGGCAGAGACCCTGCGCCAGCGCTTTACTCGCAGGGGTGTGATTACCTCCCGGCTCATTGCTGGACAGCAGGAAACCGGCGCTAAGTTCAGTGACTACTTTGAGTTCAACGAAGAAATCCGGCGGATCCCCTCCCACCGGGTGCTGGCCCTGTTCCGTGCGGAGAAAGCCGGGGCCGTCAAAGTCAATATCGATGTAGATGTTCTGCCCCCGCCCAAGAGCCAGCTCAAGGGTGCGGCCCGCGAAGCCGCCGAGATCCTGTCCGAGGAATACGAGCGCGAGCGCGGCTGGTACGAACGCACCGTAGCTGAGGCCCTGGGCATTGGTGCCCAGGTACTCAACACTGTCTCGGATGAGCAGATGGTGCTGGGCTGGCTGGCCAAGACGGTGCGGCTGGCCTGGCGGCAACGACTGCTCCCGCGTCTTGCCAGCCAGGTGCGTACTCAGCTCTTTGAGCAGGCCGAGAAGGATGCCATTGCCGTCTTTGCCTCTAACCTGCGCGATGTTCTGCTAGCCGCCCCGGCCGGTTCCCGCCCCACCCTGGGACTGGACCCCGGCCTGCGGACCGGGGTTAAAGTGGCCGTGGTGGGCGCTACCGGCCAGGTGCTGGAGACCGCCGTGATCTACCCGCATGCCCCCCGCAACCAGTGGGAGACCGCCCTGACCACCCTGGAAGAACTGGTGACCCGGCACTCAGTAGAGTTGGTTGCGGTGGGTAACGGCACAGCCAGCCGGGAAACCGATAAGCTGGCCGGCCAGCTCATTCAAGGCCTGACCGCCGCCGGGCACCGGGGCGTTCAAAAGGTCGTGGTCTCCGAAGCCGGGGCGTCAGTCTATTCCGCCTCAGAACTGGCCTCGCGTGAACTGCCCGGGTTAGACGTCTCCTTGCGCGGAGCCGTCTCCATCGCCCGCCGCCTGCAAGACCCCCTGGCCGAGCTGGTCAAAATTGACCCCCAATCCATTGGCGTGGGCCAGTACCAGCACGACGTCACCCCGGCAGCCCTGACGCGCTCACTAGATGCTGTGGTAGAGGACTGCGTGAACGCGGTAGGCGTGCTGGTCAATTCTGCCTCCCCGGCTCTTTTGGCGCGGGTAGCTGGCCTCAATAAGACGATTGCCGAGAATATTGTGGCCTACCGGACCGAGCACGGCCCTTTCACCTGCCGCCGTGACCTGCTCAATGTACCCCGCCTGGGGCCTAAAGCCTACGAGCAGGCCGCTGGTTTTGTGCGCATTGTGGGTGGGAGCGAAGCGCTGGATGCCTCCGGGGTTCACCCCGAGTCCTACCCGCTGGCCCGCACCATCGTGCAGGCCGCCGGTGGCTTGGACGGTAGCCGGGTGCCCTCAAAAGCCCTCAGTCAGCTTGACCCCCGTAACTTTGTGACCGAGAGCGTGGGCCTGCCCACCGTTACCGATATCTTTGCTGAACTTAGCGCCCCCGGGCGCGACCCCCGCCCCTGCTTCCGCACCGCCGCCTTTGCTGAGGGCGTGGAAAACATCAAGGACCTGGCCCCGGGCATGATTTTGGAGGGCACCGTCTCGAACGTGGCTGCTTTCGGTGCTTTCGTGGATATTGGGGTTCACCAGGACGGGCTGATTCACGTGTCGCAGATGAGCGAAAACTTTGTCTCAGACCCGCACACCATCGTCCACTCGGGGCAGATTGTGCAGGTGCGGGTGGTGGAGGCTGACCCTCAGCGCCGCCGTATTTCGCTTTCCCTGCTTCTGGAAGATACCCGATCGGCTCATCGTGGGCGGGGCGCCCAGCACAAAGGTAAAAAACGTCCCTGAGCCTAAGATCTGGTTCACCACTACCGAACACTACTAGCCGGGAGCCAGATCACGGGCATACAGTGGGAGGTAGCCAACCCCCCGCGAAAGGATACCTTCCATGACTTCTGCACCCCGTCTAAGCTTTAACGACGGCAAGACCATTCCCCAGCTAGGCTACGGTGTCTGGCAGGTAGAGAACGACGTAGCCGAAAAGGTGGTGGGCCTGGCCTTGGAAGCCGGTTACCGTCACATCGACACCGCCAAAATCTACGGGAACGAAGAAGGCACCGGCAAGGCTATCGCGGCTTCCGGTCTTGCCCGCGAGGAAGTTTTTGTGACCACCAAGGTCTGGAACGACGAGCAGGGCTACGAGCAGGCTATGACCGCTGTGGAGGCATCCCTGGAACGTCTGGGCACCGACTATGTTGACCTGCTCCTGATTCACTGGGCTAAGCCTTCTCAGGGCCTCTACGTGGAGACCTGGAAGGCCCTGATCGAGCTTCAGAAGCAGGGTAGGGCTAAGTCGATTGGTGTGTCCAACTTCCCCGAAGAACAGCTCCGCGAGATTATCGCCGAGACCGGGGTGACCCCGGCGATTCACCAGATTGAATTGCACCCCTACTTTGCCCAGGAGCGCTTGCGCCAGGTGCACGCAGAGCTGGGGATTATCACCCAGGCCTGGAGCCCGCTGGGTATGGGTAACCGTTCTGGCCTGCTGGAAAACCCTGTCATTGGTCAAATCGCTCAGGCTCACGGCGCAACCCCGGCGCAGGTTATCCTGGCCTGGCATCGTGCTCACGGCATTGTGGCTATCCCTAAATCTGTGACCCCCGAGCGTATTGTCTCTAACTTTGAGTCACTGAAGGTCACTCTTACCGATGATGACATCACCGCCATTGATGCGCTCTCTTCTGCCGAGGGACGCATCGGCCCCGACCCGGCAACCATCGACTTCTAAATCGGCCCGTTACATCTAACACCCGCCCTTTCTCTCTTGCCCCCGGTGTATAAGTCCGGGGGCAAGAGATAAAGGGCGGGTGTTTGTTAGACCGCTGGGCTAGACGGAGGGAATTTGCCGGGTATCAGGGACCGGCTCAGGCACATAGCGCCATAGGGCCGGCACACGCACCGTCGCCAGGGCAATCGTGATAATCACCAGAGCACCACCCATAACCGCCGTCAGTGGGGCACCCATAGCCTCAGCCGCAAACCCCACCCCAGCGGTGCCCAACTGGGGGCCACCGACCACGGTAATAATGAAGAGCCCCTGCATCCGGCCTCGAATATGGTCGGGGGCAGCCGTCTGAATAATGGTAGAACGGTAGACCCCGCCCAGGGCATCGGCCCAGCCCATAAAAGCAAGAGCAAGCCCCGCCAGCGAAAGTCTCAGGAGGCTCTCGCGCACCGAGGCCCCCTGCCCCTGGCCGTCAAAAACCCAGGCAATTAGACCGAAAGCGGTAAAGCCCAGCCCCCAGCCCGCATAGCTCAGAGTCAAAAAGCGGCCCTGGCGCGAGAGGTCTTTGAGGAAACCCGAGAAGGCAATACCTGTGAGAGCCCCGATAGGGCCAGCCGCCAGCAGGAACCCTGCCCCTATCTCACCGCCACCAAAGGACAGGGCCGCAAGCGCCGGAATAATAGGGCGGGCCTGGGCAAAGAACATACCCAAAAGATCCACGAGGAAGGACATGCCCACCACCTGGTTACCGCGCACAAAACGCAGGCCCTCAGCAATGGACGACAGGCCGCCGCGCCGTGGTTGCTCGGCGGTGCCCTCAGGCTTCATGGCCGGGAGCCGGTAGAGCGCCCAGATACCCACCGTCATAGCCAGAACATTAATGGAATAAGTCAGCTGATAGCCCAGAGTCGCCACCAGAACACCACCAAGAATGGGGCCCAGGCTCATGCCCAGAGTACCCACCGACATCATGAGAGTATTGGCCGCTGGCAGTAGGCGGGGCTTGACCAGCCGGGGAATAATGGCACCGCGAGCTGCCTGGTTAATGGGCTGAAACAGGGATTCGGCGGCAATCAGAGCATAGAGCACCCAGACCGAGTGGATATTGAGCCAGGAATGAGCGGCCATGAGCGCGGTCAGCACCCACATGCTCAGCGTCGCGGCCAGGGCCACCTTGCGCCGATCATAGGTATCAGCAATAACCCCGCCGTAGAGGCCACCCAGAACAAGCGGCACCAGCGCCACCAGGCCAACCGCTCCTACTGCCGCCGCCGATGAGGTCAGCGCGTAGATTTCCAGCGAGATAGCAACACCGGTAATGGAGTACCCCACGGTGGAGAAAATACCGCCCAACCAGATTCGCCTCAAGGCAGGGGAGTAGCTCAGAGGGGTCAGATCCATCAGCAGTTTAGCCACCCCTTATTCTCCTTTCGTACCCTTGTCCTGGTTCCAGATACACAGTTTCCTGCTAAACACGCGCGGTACCCCCGCATCTGGAAGGAAAGCCCGCACCGGTTACCTAGCTTGTGGGTTCCGCGTCGGTAAGCAGGTCCCTGATTTGTGCCGCCGTGAGCTGGGAGGAAAAGAAGGCACCCTCATCAACAACAGCATCAAAGAGGGCGGCCTTGGACTCTTTGAGTTCCATGACCTTCTCCTCAATCGTCCCTGCGGAAACCAGGCGGTAAACCATAACGTTCTTAGTCTGCCCGATGCGGTGGACCCGGTCCACAGCCTGCTGTTCGGCGGCGGGGTTCCACCAGGGGTCCATGATGAAGCAGTAATCGGCGGTGGTCAGGTTAAGCCCAAAGCCACCAGCCTTGAGCGAAATGAGGAAGACCGGGGCGGCGCCCTCTTCAAAGGACCGCAGGAGCTCGCCCCGGTTGCGGGTTGAGCCGTCCAAGTAGAGGTAGGGGATGCCCAACTCTGCGAGGCGGTCGGCAATCTTGCGCAGGTAGCCGGTGAACTGGCTAAAAATGAGGGCCCGGTGCCCGTCGTGAATGATCTCGGGCAGGTTCTCTGCCAGGTAGTCCAGCTTGGATGAGTCCACCTGAGCGTACTTTTCGGGGTCAATCAGTGAGGCATCGAGCGCCAAACGGCGCAGGGTGGTGAGGGACTGGAAGATAGTAAAACGGTTCTTGTCCATATCCTGTAGCAGGCCCAGAATCTTCTGTCGCTCCCGTTGCAGGTGGGTGTCGTAGGCCTTGCGGTGAGCCGGGGCCAGTGGGACGTCAATGCGGGTGTCTGTCTTCTCAGGTAGGTCAGCGGCCACTACTTCCTTGGTGCGCCGTTTCATGAGTGGGCGGATCCGGCGGCGCAGGCGGCCCAGAGCTTTAGTTTCCTCGCCCGATTCGATGGGAGTAGCGTAGGAATCTTTAAAAGCGCGGGCGGAGGGGAAGAGCCCCGGCGCGGTAATGGAGAACATGGACCACAGTTCCATGAGGTTGTTTTCCATGGGGGTACCGGTGACCGCAATTTTGACGCGGGCCGGTAAGTCGCGGGCAGCCTGGTGGGCCTTGGTCTTGGCATTCTTAACGAACTGGGCCTCGTCGAGTATCAGTCCGTTCCAGGGCTGGGCGGTACCGAGAGAGTAGTAGCTTTCCTCATCGAGTCTAAAGAGGGCGTAGCTGGTCACCGCAACCTGCGCCCCGGCAATGGTCTTTTCCAGGGGGCGTTTGGATTTACGGACAGATTCCTCGACTCCTACCACGGTCAGCGAGGGCGCAAACTTCTTAATCTCCCGTACCCAGTTGGGTACAACGGAGGTGGGAGCAACTACCAGGAAAGGTGCCATCTGCTCCCGGCGCTCGCTGGCTTGTTCGGCGGCGTGCACAAAGAGCGCAATGGTTTGCAGTGTCTTGCCCAGGCCCATATCATCGGCTAGCACGCCACCCAAGGACTGCTCCCACAGGAAAGTAAGCCACTGGTAGCCCTCTACCTGGTAGGGGCGCAGGGTGGTGTGCAGGCAGGCGGGTACTTCCGCCAGACGGTGGTGTTCGAGGTTAAGCAGGGCGCTGACCTGCTCGTCCCAGGCGGTGACGGTGTGGGTTTCGGCGGCGAGTTCTTCGAGTTCTTCCCACAGGCCTACCTGGTGGCGGTTGATTTCCAGGGGTCCTGTCTTATCGGTGAGCTGCTGGGCTTCACGGAGCAAGTCTTGTAATTTCATGAACTCGGGCCGGTCCAGGGCAAAGTACTGGCCGTTGCCCAGGAGCAGGTGGGTCTGGTTTTTAGCCAGAGCGGCCAGGATGTCGGCAAAGCCTACAGTCCATTCACCGACCTTGATGGCGATACCCAGCCCGAACCAGTCTCGGCGGCGGGTGTCATCAACGGTCACAACAATGTCTGGGGCCTGGTCGAGTTCCTTGAACTCTGGCTGTGGCCCCCGGACCTGAACCCTGACCCCGTCAATCTTCTGGTAGGCGGGTAGGTAGGTTTCGAGCAGGGTTCGGGTGTCCCAGTTTTCGATGATGTGCTTGGTAAAGGGCACACCGGGGCGGATTCGCTTGACGTCTTTGAGTACTCGATATTCGTGGGCTGTGTCGCGGATATCGGCGCGGTCTTCCCCGGGGTAGCCCAGGGCATCGAGCACGATGGTTTCGTCGTCGGTGCCGGTGGGGTTGGCGGGGTACTCCCAGTGCCAGGCGGTGCTGGCTCTAAAGGGCGGGCCGGGTTCACTAAAAGTGATGGTCAGAACCAGGGAGGGGGTGCGTACTGTGGGGAGCTCCAGCTTTTCGGAGGTGGTCGCTACCGGCAGGGCGCGGGTGAGGGCGGGGTAGAAGTCAGAGAAAAAGGCCGGTAGGTCTTTGGAAGGAACGGTGACCGGTTGACTGGACATCAGGGATTCGGCGACGGCATCGAGCGGTTCGTCCAGCGGAATAAGGACTAGCTCGGCTTCTGGGCTGAGCCAGCGAGGGCGGTGCTGGTGGGGCACGGGTGCCTGGTGGGCCTGTTGAGTTTCTGGCTGGCCGGTGTGAATGGGGGCGCTTTCCTCCACATGGGCTAGTGCCGAGGGCAGGGCGGAGTCCCAGCGGGCGGCGGCGGCAGCTTCTACGTAATTAGCTTGGGCACTCCCACCCAGGGCGATTAAGCCCTGCCGGTTGGTGCCCATCTTGTGGGTGTAGCTTGCCGGAATGGTGTAGGAGCCCCAGCGGAGCAGGGGAGTGAGTTGGAGGGCGTCCTGGGAGCTGCCGCGTTCGGGGACGGGCGTGAGTTCCAGTTCTACCTGCGGGGTGTCGGCAATGACCAGCCCGGTTTCTTTGCCGTGGAGCAGAATGGGCAGGTTGATATCGTCGGCGGCCCGGAGCATCTGCCAGAGTAGGGATGAATCTACGGTGGAAAGCGATGCCCAGTCGCGGTGGGAGGTGTATATGGATTGGGAGCCGCGAATGACGGCGTAGAACTCGTTGAACCAGGTGGCGTGCTCAGCTAGCAGTCCGGTTCCGGCGGAGCCCGCGGCGTTTCCCGAGAACTTTTCCCAGCTTAGCCCGCCTTTAATCCAGCGGTCACGGGCACCCATCATCAGGGGGCGAGCTTCAATGGTGATGCGGGGTGAGCCGCTGCTTTTGGTCCAGCCATATTTGCCGGGGACGGTCAGGCGCAGGTCAAGGGCACCGGATACTCCGTGGTTGCGGTTGTCGTAGCCGGGGCGGGCGGCTAGGGAATGGGCCAGGGTACGCCGCCAGGTGGGTAGGGCGCTCTGGTCCGGGGTGCTGTCGGCGGGAGCAGGTTGCTCAAGGGGCAGGCTGTCTTGGGGGGCAGCCAGAGATGAGGCGGTGGTGATGCCAAATTTTTCGAGTTCCCGCATGGCTTCTGCGCTGGGTCGGGTGCGGCCGCTCTCAGTAGCGCGGGTGGTCCAGGTGCTTGATGAGGCCGTGAGCGCCCGCTTGGCTTTGGCTGAACGGTCGATGGCGGTCAGCATGAGCGCCACAGCGTGCTTGCAATTGTGGAGCACGGGGCAGGAACAGGTGGCAGAAAAGGAGTAGGAGCCTGCCGCAACTTGGGCCGGGAAAGTGATTCGGGTGCTGTAGGGCTGGGCTGTTGAGCCTGCTACCTGGCCTTCGAGAACCCGTTCGTTTTCGTCGTAGTGGTAGCGGATAACGCTCCCTTTCCGCATAGCGCCCTGCCCCCGGGTGTAGGTGCCTGAGCCCACCTGCCGAATAATGGCGGGTGCTGTGACTGGGATGTCGGGAAATGGTGCTGAATCTGCCACAAAAAACCTCACGCGTGCGGAGTAAATAGACCTAGTCTTCTAGCGTATCGCACGCTGATGAAAGCTGGCACCAGAAGATGAGAGGGAGGTCACGTTTTAAAAAATCTGGGCAAGAGTTTACAGGTGCCTGCGGTGTGAGTTATGGTTATACCAGCTTCAAGAGATTCAACTGTCAAGCTCCGACTTGGTTGAACGCCAACCCCATGTTCACGGGTGGCTCGGATGACGAAGCGGTCTTCATCGCGCATATTGGCGCTGTTTGGTGTAGACAAGAGCAAGTTTCGAAAGGAATGCGCACCTTAAGCGCAACGGCGATATGTCAAACACCCGCCCCCATGTCACTCTTCAAAAGAACAGGTCTGCAGCTGCTACGCCTGCCTGCGGTGGTTTTGTCGCTATCAGTATTCAGGACTATGCGCGTATCTCGAATGAGCGCAGTGAGTTCCTTAACTTCCTTCTGGCTCCTAACCCCAGCGGTATCCCAGCCCCTGAGTACGGTGCGCTGAAAGTTGCATGAGCCACGTCGGTCTGCTCCTTGATTCTGATGTCCTTGCCGAGATTCGCAAGGCTACCCCTCACCAGCAGGTTGTGAACTGCCTGCGCCGGAACTCCTACCGCACCATGTACGTCTCGGTGCTAAGCCTGGGCGAGCTTAAAGGGCTCTACCCCTACCCGGAGACTGAACGGTGGCTGGCTGAGCTGATTGACCGGTTTGGTGACCACCTCCTTGAGGTGGACACGCGGGTGTCTTTGGAGTGGGCTGGTCGTCATGCTGAGAGGCCCTTGCAGGCGGTGGGCTCTGAGTGCCCGGCTCCCCTGGCAAGGGCCGCTTTGGAGGGGCTGATGGCGGCCACAGCGACCGTGCACCGGCTTGAGATTATTTCGGGGAAAGCCGATGTCTACCGCACCTGGGGGGTTAGCGCTGTTAACCCTTGGGAGGACTAAGCAGGGAAGAGCACCCCCAGCCTGTGGATTCTAATAGTTCCGTGTGCGGGAAATCAGCGCCGCCACTGCCCTGCGGGGGATAATCTGCGAGATACCCGCTGCTACCTTATAGGGCAGGGAGGGCACACAGACCGGTTTACCGGCATTGACCGCAGCTATGGCTTCGGTAACTACCTGCTGGGGGCTGAGCCAGAATACGCCCGGCACTTTGGGCTGTTCTTGCCCCATGGCATGATGAAAATCCGAGCGGGTCAGGCCCGGGCAGAGGGCGGTTACATCAATACCTCGGTCCCGGTACTGGATATTTGCTGACTCTGAGACAACTACCATAAACCGTTTGACTGCTGAGTAGGTGCCACCTGGTGTAAAGGCCGCCACCGATGCGACATTGATAATGCGGCCCCTGCCCCTTGGGAGCATGGCGCGGATTGCGGCGTGCATGAGCTGAAGGGGGACAGCTGCCAGGACCTGCACCTGATCCAGATGCCGCTGGGCGGGGGCCTCCTCAAAAGGCTGGCCCAAACCGAAGCCCGCATTATTGACCAAAATTTCCACCGGGCGCTTAGCCTGAGCTAGCCGGTCAACGAGTTTTTGAACGTCACCGGAAACCAGTAGGTCCGCGGGGATGACCTCAACCTCTACCCTGTAGGTTGAGCGGAGCTGGCCAGCCAGATTTTCTAGGGTCTTCTCCCTACGCGCGGTCAGCACCAGGTTATAGCCCGCTGCGGCGTACTGCCGGGCGAACTCGGCGCCGATGCCGGCAGAAGCGCCGGTGACCAAAACATAGGTGTTCTCGATACTCATAGGGACACTCTACTCCCCGGCAATATCGTCCGTTGTCTGCCGTGGTTGAGGTTATTTTCACCGCACCTAGTATTCTTACGGTTCGTGACCAGGCGTAGAGACAGGAAACATGACATGATGAAAGGCGATGAATACCACCGTGCACCCCAAAAGAACCTTTCCCATGCCCCTGTGGCTTCAGGGCGCCGTTGAACTTGCTCTGGTTGCCCTGGTCTCCTATATCACCGTTGGGCTCATGCTCACAGCGGTCTGGTACACCAACGGTTTTAATACCGATACCGTTGCCGGCGCCCTGTCCGTGGCGGGCCATATCTGGTTGCTGGTCCACGGTGTCCCCCTGAATATGAACATACCCGCGCAGGGTAGCTTTTCGGCGGTGTCTGGGACGATGAGCCTGGTCCCACTGGGCCTCACTCTTATTCCGCTGGCCCTGTGCTACAGGTCGGGTCGCAGGCTGGCCCGTGCTAGCTACGAGGGCCAGTTTTGGGAACCTCTTGTAGGTGGCATGGTGGCCTACTCGCTGGTGAGCGCCGGCATCAGCCTGATATCTACCGATGACTATTTCACCACCTCACCGGTGCTTGCGGCTATCATTCCCCTGTGGGTGACTGCCCTGGGTATTCTTGCCGGGGGCTTTGCTGAGTCGCGGTCCCTAGCTGCCATGATTGGTGTGGATGCCGCCGACTGGGTCAAGAAGTTTAGCCAGTACTCACGCTGGGCCGGATCCTATATTTGGGCTATGGTTCGGGCTTCCCTGGTGGGGGTTATGGCTTATGTTGCCGGTGGTTCTTTGCTCCTTGTGACCAGTCTTTTTGTGCACTGGGACAAGGTGGTGGGCCTTTACCAGGCTTTGCACTCCGGGGCAGTGGGCGGATTTGCCCTGACGCTCCTACAGCTAGGTTTGCTCCTGAACCTGGTGATTTACTCTATGGCCTGGAGCTCCGGCGCGGGCTTCTCCCTGGGCGTGGGGACCTCCGTAGGCCCCACCGGCACCAGCGTGGGCATCATGCCCTCCCTCCCCGTACTGGGCGCTCTTCCGCATACCGCTGAACCCTGGGGCTACATCGGGTTGGCGGTGCCCCTGATTGCAGGTGCTGTGGGTGGCTGGTGGTTCTTCCGCGAGGGAGAAAACCACTTTGATGAGTGGCTTTCTCTTAAGATTCGCTTCCGCTGGATCTCCTGGCCGCTGTCCACCCTGGGCCTTGCCGCGCTTGCCTTTATTCCCTCCTTTATTCTTCTCTTCCTTCTGGGCTGGGCCGCTCACGGTTCCCTGGGGCTTGGTCGCTTTACCGAGGTCGGGCCTTCACCCCTGCTGTTCGGCGCTTGCGGTGCCCTTCTGCTGGTACTGGGTCTGATAATCGGCCTGGGCTTGGCTCATCTGCTGGTCCGTGATAGCAGCCTTGAACTGGAGCGATTTGCCGACCAGAAGCCCACCCGTGCCCAGAAGAAGCAGGCTAAGGCCGAAGCCAAGGCCAAGCGTGTCGCTGAACGGGCAGAAAAGAAAAAAGCCGCGGCAGCGGTCAGCGATCAGGGTGAGAAGGATGAATACCCGGCGGGTGAGGAAGAGGAAGCTTCAGAAAACAGTCCTGAGACCGAACCAAACCTAGCCCATTCGAACTCCCCGATGGACGCTCCCCGAGAACAGACCGATAGGGCAGATAAAGACTTAGCCGATGCTGAGCCTGAAACAGAGCCCGAAACGGACGACGAAGAAACAGAAAAAACTGATTCTGAGGCAGAGGCCCCTAAGAGCTTGGCCGATGCTGAAGAAAGGCAGGCGGAACCTACTAAGAAGTCCGCCCCCGTGGTCAAACGCCCTAAGTCCTTGCGCCGCCGTTGGAATCAGCAGCTTCAAGATCAAGCTGAGGAAGAACCCAAATTATAAGCGCATCAGCAGAATCTCTGCTCAAGAAGCCCCAGACCGCACACCGCGGGGCGGGGCTTCTCATACGGTGCCCAGGTGAGGCTAGTTACCCATCATCTGCTTGAAGAGTCCGTCGCTCATTTCTTGAGCACACTCCTGCTGGCGGGTAATCGTCAAAGCCCCTTGCAGACATTCTGAATAGGCAGAAGAGGCATCGGAAAAAATCAGCTGGAGACCGGCCCCAAAACTGAGGAAGAGGGACCAGAGCACAATCATGACCATGAGCATGATGGAGAACCCCGGGAAACGCACCTTAACCATTTTGACCAGGGTCGTGATAGCACAGGCTACGGTCAGTAGCGCTAAGAGCAAGGTCGCAACAGCTAGGGTACCAGCAAAATAGGTGGTACCGACCGTAGCAACTATCAGGAGGAAGGAAGAACGCGACCACACCTTGACTGATTCAAGGGCTGATTCGGAGTAGGGGGAAACCTGCTGATTCTCTGACATAAGCACCACTGTACAACCTCAGTGGACTTCATAGAATTTCAGAGGAGGATAGAACCCACTCATCCTGGCTGATTATCATGGACATGCCTCCATCGTTAGCCGTGGCGTGCGATACACTGGTGTTCATGCGCATTGTGGTGATGGTGTCCGGCTCGGGCACAAATTTACAGTCCATTCTTGACTCCCTTGCAGATGGTCAGCTAACCGCCGATATTGTGGCGGTAGGAGCCGATAAGCCCTGCCTCGGCATAGAACGAGCACAGGGCGCCGGGATTGAAACTTTCCTCCTAGAACCTGCGGACTTCTCCACCCGCGCTGACTGGAACCGGGCGCTGGAAGAAAAAATAGCGAGCTACGCCCCCGACTACATTGTTTTTGCCGGCTTCATGCGGATCGTCGATGCTCAGCTCGTGGAACGCTTCACCGGGCGCATCATTAATACCCACCCGGCTCTGCTACCGTCCTTCCCAGGAGCCCACGGCGTGCGTGACGCCCTGGCCCACGGGGTCAAGATCAGCGGCGTGACCGTACACCTGGTCGATGCGGGAGTTGATACCGGCCCTATCCTGGCCCAGGCCGCCGTTCCCCTTCTTGACGGTGACACCGAAGAGAGCCTGCACGAACGTATCAAAGTGCAAGAACGCCAACTCCTGGTAGCCACCATAGCCTCCCTGGCGCAAGAGCCCACCGCCTAACCCTAGTTATAGCCCCACCCGGGGCTGGGCCTAGGGTCGGGGCTCCAGATAAAGCGACTCACACTCAGGTAACAACCTGCCGGTCCCCTCGCCGGCATACGAAACGGAGAAGATCTGTGAGTCTCATTAAGCTTGACCGCCTACCCCTCAAACGCGCCCTCATCTCTGTCTATGACAAGACAGGGCTAGAAGACCTGGCTCGTGGCCTACACGAAGCTGGGGTAGCCCTAGTCTCCACCGGTTCAACAGCCGCCACCATCGCCGCCGCCGGAGTGCCCGTCACTGAGGTTTCCGATATCACCGGGTTCCCCGAATGTCTTGAAGGCCGCGTGAAGACCCTGCACCCCCGCATCCACGCCGGTATCCTGGCAGACCGCCGCAAGCAAGAGCACATTGACACCCTGACAGAAATGGACATTGAGCCTTTTGACCTGGTGGTTGTCAACCTCTACCCCTTCGTCGATACCGTGGCCTCAGGCGCTGACCAGGACGCCATCATCGAAAAGATTGATATCGGGGGCCCCTCCATGGTGCGTGCCGCAGCTAAGAACCACGACGCTGTAGCGGTCGTTGTTAACCCGGCCTCTTACGGTGCTGTTCTTGAAGCCGCCCAGAAGGGTGGCTTCAACCTGGCAGAACGCCGCCGCCTGGCCTCAGCCGCTTTCGCCCACACCGCCGCCTACGACACCGCCGTAGCCACCTGGACTGCCGCCCAGTTCGAAAAAGACGGGGAGGCCAACTACTGGCCCCCCTTCGCCGGTCTCTCCTTCGAGCGCAGTGAGTCCCTGCGCTATGGTGAAAACCCCCACCAGGCCGCAGCACTCTACGTTGATCCCACCGCAGCACCCGGTATCGCCCAGGCAGAGCTACTTGGCGGCAAAGCCATGAGCTACAACAACTACGTGGACGGCGATGCCGCCCTACGCGCCGCCTACGACTTCGAGGAACCCGCTGTAGCCATCATCAAGCACAACAACCCCTGCGGTATTGCCGTCGGTGCCGCCAAGGCCGCCGACCCCATTGCTGACGCTCACGCCAAGGCCCATGCCTGCGACCCGCTCTCCGCCTACGGCGGCGTCATTGCCGCCAACCGTGAAGTCACCGCCGCAATGGCCCAAACCGTCAAGGGTATCTTCACCGAGGTCATTATCGCCCCCTCATACTCCACCGAAGCCCTGGAGATTCTACAGAGCAAGAAGAACCTGCGTATCCTCCAGCTCCCTGCAGACTTTGCCCGCGACAGCATCGAGTACCGCCAAATCTCCGGCGGCGCTCTTCTGCAGGATGCCGACCGTCTACAGGCCGAAGGCGATGACCCCGCCAACTGGCAGCTGGTTGCCGGCCAAGCCGCTGATCCTCAGACCCTGGCAGACCTCGCCTTCGCCTGGAAAGCCCTACGCTCCGCCAAATCCAACGCAATCCTGCTCGCCCAGGACGGTGCCGCGGTCGGCATCGGTATGGGACAGGTTAATCGCGTAGACTCCTGCCGCCTCTCCGTAGAACGTGCCAACACCCTAGCCCCAGGCCAAGAACGTGCCCGCGGCTCCGTAGCGGCTTCTGACGCTTTCTTTCCCTTCGCAGACGGCCTTCAGGTCCTTCTTAACGCCGGTATCCGCGCTCTTGTCCAGCCTGGTGGCTCCATCCGCGATGAAGAAGTCATCCAAGCCGCCCAAGAAGCTGGAGTGAGCATGTACTTTACCGGTGCACGCCACTTCTTCCACTAAAAACTTTCCTCGGGAGGCGTGCACCGATTACGGGCAGAATTTTCATCTTCGCTCGCTCAGAATTCTGCCCTCCATCACGCCACTTCTTCCACCAAACCCCAACCCAACACACACAAAAGTCCCGCCCCACGATGAATCGTAGGGCGGGACTCTGAATCAACGGAATACCGGAACAAAAACTACCCGGCTGATACCTTAATGCTGTTGAGCAGCAGCGGCCTCACTAGCGGCGTCAGAGATGCCGGTTAGAGCTTCAGCGAAAATACGCTGAATATCGGTGGGCGATGATGCGATGTGAGCCTCACCGCCAACACTCCGAGCAATGGTTGTCAGAGCGTTCATATCAGCCTCTTCCGAAATGCCAATCAGAATCACAAACACAGGGTTTTCAGGATCCTGCTCAGCCTGGATAGTGCTAATGAGCTCTTCCTGGCTAATCGAATCTGGATCAACGTTCTTGCCATCGGTCAGCATAATGACTGCGTTAACAGAGCCGGGCTGGTAGTTAGCCTTGGCAGAACGGAAAGTTGCCAGCAAGGTATCGTTCAGAGCGGTCTGGTCATCGGGGTTAATGGTAGCTGCAATACCAGCACCAGCCTCCTGAAGCAACTCACGCTGAGTCTTGCCGTCAACGGTTTCTTCAAGGCCGCGAACAGGGACCAGCTCTTCATAGTCCGAGACCTTACCATCAGCGGTTGTAATGTTGCGGGAGAACTTCCACAGGCCCATAGAGTCACGGGCCGGGAAGAGCTGAGAACCAGCCAGCACTGACTCAACGGTAATATCCATGCGGGTCTTATCAGTACCAGCTACTTTATCGAGCATGGAGCCGGAAGCATCCAGCACAACCAGTGCGTTCAGGGGAGCGGACTGCAAGGAGTAGGAAGTCCACATCTGGCCCAGGGTTTCCTTGTTACTAGGAACAAGCGCCTTGTAGTCACCGACGTTCTTATCGTTGTTAACAACTGTGCCCTCAGCGGTGCGCAGACCGGCCTGTGCCAGAGCCTGCTTGCCCTCTTCGCTGGACATGAACTTAACGATCTGCTGGGCTGCCTCATCAACGGTGGTGTTGGTGCTAGAGGATGCCTGGTAGAGGGGATAATCCAGGGTAAAAGAGCCGTCACCGGGGACGGTAGCCTTAAGGCCTGAGTCGCTGTGCGATGCGGCGTAGGTTGCGTAATCAGCTTCGCTGACAACCACTGCGTCTTTGCTGCCGCTGTCAACAGCCTCAAGGAGCTCAGAAGCGTTCTGCGCTGGTTCGTCAACCCCAATAGACTGCGCGCGCAGGGCGCTACCGCTAGTGAGGTCTTCAAGACTGACAGTGCCGCTAGAAGCTTCGGAGATACCGCCCATGAGCGCAGAGAAAGCGCCTGCTTCTACCTTAGGATCGCCCATGCCAACGGCGTCCTGGGCCTTGAGGACATCAAGCCAGTTGGAGTAGGTAGTGTCTTTCTCGGATACAAGAACACCGGGGCTCTTGGCCAGAGATTCAGCAATGGGGGTTAGCTCTGTTTTGGCTTCGGCCATGGCGAGCTGGGCACGGACGCTGGAATCGGGAATCCACAGGTTGGTTGAGGCGGACTCACCGGCTACTTCGGTCACGATGTTGCTAGCGGTCTTCGTGGTGGTGATATCGAGGGTTACGCAGGTGTCCTCATCAACCGGCATGGATTTAAGTGCGGTTGCCATGGCATCAGTAGTAGCAACAGTTACAGACTGTGTGGTGGAGCAAGCTGCAGGGACGGCCTGCCCGCTGGGGGTTGAAGGGGTCTTATCGCCGGTCATGTTGACGTAGGCGATAGCACCGCCACTGAGCAGGATAATTGCGGCTGCGCCAGTTGCGATCCACTTGCGGCTGGCCTTCTTCTGTTGTTCAAGGCGCTGTTGGCGACGTGATTTTGGAGCTTCGGTCACGATTGTGAGGCCTCTTCCCTAATGCATGAGTGATGGGTGACGAGATGGGGGTATCCAGGTGTGCGCTACCCGGTAACTCTCCTGTGTAGTAACTGGAACAGGTAACTACGGCTAGTTCGCCCTCTAGTCTAGCAAGAAAGCGGTTTGCGGGGGGCTTTCTTCGGGGCAAGCAGCTTGTCTGATTTAAGATGGATGGGTGCCCAAGGTTAGCGAAGAGTAGATTCCTTGCCGGCGATCCAAAAGGTAGCGCAGGAGCAACTTACAGACCTGAGGAAGAGGATTCTTGAGAGCTACCGGGGCTGGGTCGCAACCGAACTTAAGATCACCGAGTCAGGACGTGAGAGCTGGCTTTCCCCATAGGGTCGGCTGTGCTGGCTGTTGTGACCGGCTTCCTTGTGCAGGCGGCGACCGTCACAGATTTTGATCCTGATAGCTACTTTGAGTTCGCGCGAACAATCCTCAAGCAGGCGTAAAAGCGGGGCTTATGGCATCGGCTCCCCTTGGATGCACCACACACTTATCTCTCTGTGATTTTAGATACACTGTCTGGGTGGACGTGTAGAGAAAAAATCTCATATGTGAAGAGATATGCCCTGCATCACCTAGAGGTAATTTACACTTTAAAGGTGATGGCTCCCCAAGGTGGGTGAGTCCCCAAATATCGGACTTTGAGCGGTACCAAGTCCGCACAAAAGGAAAACCTCGATCCACCCTAGTCAAGGAAGTGGCATGACCAACCTTTCACCCAACGTCACCAACCTACCCCTGGCCGAAGTCGACCCCGAAGTCGCTCAGGCTATTGCCCAGGAGCAGAGCCGCCAGCAGAACACCCTCGAGATGATTGCCTCCGAGAACTTTGCCCCCCGCGCTATTCTTCAAGCTCAAGGCTCTGTACTGACCAACAAGTACGCTGAAGGCTACCCCGGCCGCCGTTACTACGGCGGCTGTGAATTTGTGGACGTCCTTGAACAGCTCGCTATCGACCGGGCCAAGGCTCTCTTTGGTGCTGAGCACGCGAACGTCCAGCCCCACTCCGGTGCTCAGGCCAATAACGCTGTCATGCATGCCCTGCTGAATCCCGGCGACAAAATTATGGGGCTGTCCCTGGCGCACGGTGGTCACCTAACCCACGGCATGAAACTGAACGTATCGGGCAAGCTTTATCAGGTTGTTGCCTACGGTGTAGATGAAGAAACCGGTCGGGTCAGCATGGACGAAGTTCGTGAGCTGGCGCTGGCTGAGAAGCCTAAGCTCATCATTGCGGGCTGGTCTGCTTATACCCGTCAGCTTGATTTTGCGGCTTTCCGTGCGATCGCCGATGAGATTGGTGCCTATCTCTGGGTGGATATGGCTCACTTCGCTGGCCTGGTCGCCGCTGGCTTACACCCCAACCCGGTACCTCACGCTCACGTTGTGTCCTCAACCGTACATAAGACCCTGGCTGGCCCCCGCTCAGGTTTCATCATGTGCGTTGAAGACCTCAAGAAAAAGATTGATTCGGCTGTCTTCCCCGGCCAGCAGGGCGGCCCGCTCATGCACGCTATTGCCGGTAAGGCAACAGCTTTCAAGATTGCTGCCTCCGATGATTTCAAGGACCGTCAGGCTCGTACCTTAGAGGGTGCAAAGATTCTGGCTGACCGCCTCAACCAGTCAGATATGGCCGAAGCCGGTGTAAAGGTTATCTCCGGTGGCACCGACGTTCACCTGGTTCTGGTGGACCTGCGCGATGCCCAGATTAACGGTCGTGAAGCTGAAGATCTGCTCCACGAAGCCGGTATTACTGTCAACCGTAACGCTGTGCCCAATGACCCCCGCCCGCCCATGGTGACCTCCGGCCTGCGCATCGGTACTCCCGCGCTGGCAACTCGTGGCTTTAATTCCGAGGCCTTTACTGAAGTCGCCGATATTATTGCTGAGACTCTTAAGCCCGGTGTCGATGTGGCCTCCCAGCGTGCTCGCGTGACCGCTCTGTGCGAGAAGTTCCCGCTCTACTCCGGTATTGAGGAGTGGTAGGAGTGCCTCAGATTCTTGACGGGGTTGCCACAGCGGCCCAGATTAAGAGTGAGCTGGCCCAGCGCGTTGCCAAGCTCAAGGAAGAGGGGATTACCCCGGGGCTTGCCACCGTGTTAGTTGGCGATGACCCGGCCTCCCGTTCCTATGTGGGCGGTAAGCACCGCGACTGTGCCGAGGTGGGTATTGCCTCTATCCGTGTTGAACTCCCCGAGGATATCAGCCAGGATGAGCTAGAGGCCGAGCTGGATAAGCTCAATGCCGACCCGGCTTGTACCGGCTATATCGTGCAGCTACCCCTGCCCCGGCACCTAGATACCAACCGGGTTCTTGAGAAAATTGCTCCCGAGAAGGACGCCGACGGCCTTCACCCCATGAACCTGGGTCGCCTGGTTTTGAATGTGGGTGAGCCTCTGAACTCGCCTTTGCCCTGCACTCCCAACGGCGTGATTGAGTTGGTAGAGCGTCACGGTATCTCCTGGAAGGGCAAGAAGGTTGCTGTGCTGGGGCGCGGTATTACTGTGGGCCGCCCCCTGAGTCTGCTCCTGACACGCAAGGATGTAAACTCCACGGCTACCCTGGTTCACACCGGTACCGAGGATGTGAGTGAGGCCCTGCGCCAGGCTGACATTATTGTGGCGGCCGTGGGTCTTGCTCATGTGGTGACAGCGGACCAGGTCAAGGAGGGTGCTGTCCTCCTGGACGTTGGTGTTTCCCGCGTAGAAGATACCGAAACCGGTAAGAAGAAGCTGACCGGTGATATCTCTCCCGAGGCCACCGCTAAGTCGAGCTGGTATTCGCCGAATCCTGGCGGTGTTGGTCCTATGACCCGCGCTATGTTGCTGGTGAATGTGGTAGAGACCGCTGAGCGTTTGGCTGAAACCGCTTAGGGGTCACCAAGCAAAACGGGGCCGTTACTTCCTGGAGGGGAGGAGCGGCCCCGGTTCTTTTATCGGGGGATGAGTTAGGGTGCCTCAGCGGTGGGTTTGCCTGCGGTGGAGCTGGAACTCGTAGTCGTAGCGGTCACCCCGGTAGAGGGTGTGGGTGCTTTCAACGGCCAGGCCTCGGGCGGTGTAGCCTACCTTGTCTACTCGCAGGGCTGCCGCTCCCTGGGGTACACCTAGGTGGTGGGCTTCTGCCTGGGTGAGGTTGGTGGCGGTGACTTTGACCTGGGCTGTTTCTACTTGGTAGCCGCTGGCCCGCATTTGGGCATCGAGCGAAGTGGAGGCTTCGGGTTGCATTTGGGAAAAGGCTTCGGGCAGGAAGTAGGCTGTTTCGAGGGCGATGGGCGAGCCGTCAGCTTGCCGGAGCCTGCTAATTTCGATGACTTTGCTGTCTGGGTTGAGGGCTAGGTCTCTTTGGACGTGCAGGGGAGCTATGACCAGGTGGCAGGAGAGCGTCAGTGAGTGCGGGGTATGCCCTCTGGTGAGCATGTCTTGGGTGAAGGGGCGTAGCAATGGCGCTCGTGATGGTGATTCTTGGGGGGCGACAAAGGTACCTGATCCCTGAATGTTGTAGACCAGTTGCCGGTCGATGAGCTCTCGGATAGCTCGGCGTACGGTATCGCGGGAGACACCGAGGCGGTCTTGAAGCTCTCTTTCGGTGGGAAGAGGGGAGTGTGGCTGAGTATAGGTGAGGTAGCGGTCGCAGATATGACGGGCCACTGCCTGGTATTTGGTTTCTCTGGCACTTACCATCATGCTCACCACTTTACGCGGTGGGACTAGTCTAAGGTTCACTGCGACCGCATTCCTTTGACATAATGGGAACCATGCAATATAACGGCTTAGAAAAAACAGCTCAAGAACAGAACACCAAGACCGTCTTGATTGGTGCTGCTATCGGTATGGGTATTTTAGTTGTCCTGCTGGTGTGGGCGATTATTCAGTCTGCTCATGAGGCCTCGGCGCTGGGTTGGATTCTGGCCGGTATTATCGCTGCCTGGCTCGGTATTGCTGTTTATCTACTGGTGAATGTTAACCGTACGCTTGCTGCCCAGCGCCGCGCCTATGAGGGTCATGCTGTCCAGCGCGCTGAATATGAGGCTGATGTGCATACCGAGAAACTGGCGCATTCTTTCCAGATTTGTTTGGTGCAGTCCAAGGTGATTGCTGAGCAGTTGGATGTGAACGATGAAAATTCTCGTGACATGATCAATCGTGCCTTGGACACCATTAATTTCACCGCGAAGAACGGTATGGAGCTGGCCCGCGAAGGCTCCTAATCTCTCCCTCATTTTTGTGCCCGCTGTGTGTGGGCCGGTGGGTCACTTCAGCAGAGGCCTGCCCCGCAGATGTATTCCTAGCAAAGGACGAACCCGTGACTACTTCACAGACACCCGACCGTGATCCTAAAGCCGCTATCCCAAATGCTTCAAGGGGGGTGCCTCGCGCTTTTTCGGGGGCGCAGCCTTCGGCTGATTCCATGCACCTGGGTAACTATATTGGTGCGGTGAATAACTGGGTGGGTCTGCAGAAGGACCACGAGTGCCTGTACTTTATTCCGGATATGCACTCTATTACTGTTCCGCAGGATCCTGCTGTGCTCTTAGAGCGCACCCGCAAGACGGCAGCCCAGTATATTGCGGCTGGGATTGATCCGGCCAAGACCCCCTTGTTTGTGCAGTCGCATGTTCCTGAGCACGCTCAACTGGCTTGGGTTTTGAACTGTATTACCGGTTACGGTGAGGCGGCTCGTATGACTCAGTTTAAGGATAAGGCCGCTAAACAGGGCACCGATAACGCCTCTGTGGGTCTCTTTACTTACCCGGTTCTGATGGCTGCAGATATTTTGCTGTACCAGTCCGATGTTGTGCCGGTGGGTGAGGACCAGCGCCAGCATCTTGAGCTGACCCGTAACCTGGCTCAGCGGTTTAACTCTCGTTTTGGCGATACCTTTGTGGTGCCTGAGCCTGTGATTCTCAAGGAGACTGCCAAGATTTATGACTTGCAGACTCCAGATTCCAAGATGAGTAAGTCGGCAACCACCGATAAGGGCATTATCTGGTTGCTCGATGACCTCAAGAAGACTGCAAAGAAAATTAAGTCGGCGGTGACCGATGCGGGAAGCGAGATTAGTTATGACCGGGAGAATAAGCCGGGTGTTTCGAATCTGCTTTCTATTTACTCGGCAGTGACAGGTAAGCCGATTGACCAAATCGTAGCTGAGTATGAGGGCAAGATGTACGGCCACCTCAAGGTTGACCTGGCCGAGATTGTGGTTGAGGAGCTATCGCCCATTCGTGAGCGCGCTCTGGAACTCATGGACGACCCGGCGGAGCTAGACCGCCTGCTGGCTATCGGTGCGGGTAAGGCCCGTGAGATTGCCTCTGTGACCGTGAAGAACGTGTATGACGCGGTAGGCTTCCTGCCCGCCCTCTAAGAGTTAGACGACCTAGCCTGGTGGCTTCTTCACCGACCATAGACCCCGACCGCAGGTACCTCAGCATTGTTGCTGAGGTACCTGCGGCGGTGTCTGCGTGCCTGGTCAGCTGGCGGGCGAGCCAGGGCATGGTAGGCCCCGTTGCAGAAAGCTGCCACATTACGATTTTGATTAGCGAGGACGCCGGCGGCGACCCCCGGCGCTCCATTGAGCAGGTGGTGGCCAGCATCGGCCCCGTGCAGGTGGGCCTGGGCCCGGCCGCAACCTTTGAGCCTGTTACCCCCGTAACCTACCTCCCCGTTGTTGCCGGGGCAGATAGGCTCACCCTGATTCATGCAACCTGCCAGAGGGCGGTAGGGGAGTCCGTGTCCCCTTTTCCCTACGAGCCGCACCTCACCCTAGCCAACCATGCACCGGCCCCTGCCCTGGCGGCGTCCTTGCAGGACTTTGCGAGCCTTCCGCCTGAGCTTTCGAATTTCACCATCGACCAGCTGACGGTCTACCGCTATCACTCAGGTAGCTGGCAGCAGCTGGGAACAGTAAATCTATAGCAAAAGGCCCTGCTTCTTCGTGTTGTTGAACTAGCCTCCGACCCCAGTGCTAGCGGGGCGCCTCCAGAGCTTCGTCGTGGTGGTGCAAGTAGAAGAAGCCCTGGGCAAAGGCTACAAAAGTTGCCGACCAATGCCCGGTGGTATGGGCATGACCACAGCATCCTGGCTAATGCTTAGCAGAGATGCAACATCGATAAAATCCTGACCGTCATAGATTGCATCGATTGTGATGGTTTGCCTGTGGGCACGCACATCGCCGCTGAGGCCGGCTGAGGGCGGACATGAAGGCATGCGCCTGTTTGATGCTGGCAAGGTGGACCAGGACGGTTCGTGCATCGGGTACTAGTTCTACCTGTCTGGTGGCAGGGTGTTCAACCAGGTGGGCGCACACGTGCAGTGCAACTTCAAGGTTAGTGCAATCGACCAGCACTGCGAGTGGATCGAAGCATTTGTTCATGGGGGAGGGGCAGGAAAGCAAGTGCATGCGCCTCCTTTACGGTAGCGACTGTAAAAGAAAGCCAACCCGGGCGAGACCACCTCAGATTGTTCAACAATTGTTGCAGGTGTGGTAGCGAACATACAAATGCATGAACTATCGTCTACCCCAGAACTGTACGAAAGTATATGTGGCAAGCTCTAACGCCTCACTAGAGTTTTTAGTGAAGGCGCAAGAGAAAGAAAAGCGAGGTGCGCAATGAACGGTCTCAAACTCCACGGGATTAGCCGCAGCTTCGGTGACCACAAGGTGCTGCAGGATGTAGATTTCGGCGTCCGTCGCGGTGAAATTGTTGGTTTCATCGGTGGCAACGGCGCAGGTAAAACCACCACCATGCGACTCATTTTAGGAATGCTTAACCCCACCGGCGGGCATATCACCTGGGACGGGAAGCCCATCTCAACCGAGAACCGCAGGTCAATCGGTTACATGCCGGAAGAGCGGGGCCTGTACCCCCAGATGAGTGTCAAAGATCAGATTGTTCACTTTGCTCTACTTGAAGGGAAAACCCTGGGGCAGGCGAAGGAAAAAGCTGACGAACTTATCGCTACACTGGGCCTATCGGGTCGAGAGAAAACCCTCATCCAAGATTTGTCGCTGGGTAACCAGCAGCGAGTTCAGCTAGCTGTTTCCCTGGTTGGTAACCCAGAACTACTGGTACTTGATGAACCTTTCTCGGGGCTTGACCCCCTAGCCGTAGATACAATGGCTGGTCTTATCCAACAACAGGCAGCCCAGGGTGTGGGCATCCTGTTTTCATCGCATCAGTTGGAGCTTGTTGAGCGCCTATGCGACCGTGTCTGCGTACTTGATCGAGGCAGAGTGATGGCAGATGGTGCTGTCTCTGAGCTGCAAGGTACTGATCAGACCCGGTGGGAACTAAAGTTTGATCGCCCGGCCGGAGAATTCGTTGCCGAACTATCGTTGGTCGCTTCCTTCCATATCGAATTCAAGATGAGCAACCAATCATCAGTTTTCATCACAGTTGATGGACGGGGTGCAACCGTTCCCCAGAGCGTACTAGAAACTGCCACACGATTTGGAGGGCTGCGCAGTATTGAGCCTGTGCAACAGTCCTTGGGCGCACTCCTATCGCAGGATTATATTTCGTCGGGCCGCAGTATCACCCCTGCCCGTGAGGCAGAGCTTGAATCGGCAGGTCAGACACGATGAAAGCTAAAGGCATGACCCAGCAGACTACCCAGCATGAAGTAGGTGAAAAATCAGTGAGCACTGCTTACCGTGAAATGTTAATCGTCATTCGACGTGAGGTTCTTACCCGCACCAAGAATAAGACCATCCTGCTAGCCACCGGGCTGCTTGCCCTGACTGTGGGTATTGGAGCAGGTGTTGGCGGTTGGTTCTTGCGGGAGAAAATGGGGGATGCTAGCTTCCAGCTGGATACCCGCCTGCTCTTTGCTACAGCGATGGTGAGTGCTTTGCTCAGCTCTCTTGTGTACTCATCCCAGAGCCTGACCTCTGGTGTTGTTGAAGAGAAGTCATCGAGGGTTGTCGAAATCCTCCTCACCAAAATCGGTGTTGTACCTCTGTTGGCAGGAAAGATGATTGGTATCGGCGCGATAACGCTGGTTCAGCTACTTCTTATTGGCGGCACTGGTCTGCTGGGTTTCACCCTCGTGGACGGGTGGTCACTGCTGGAGCTTGAAGTAGGCGCAGCCCTCTTGTGGTTCCTTGTATGGTTTTTGCTGGGCTACATCATCTTCGCAACCATGAACACGATTCTGGCGTCAACGGTCTCCCGACAGGAGGACCTGAGTGCCGCAGTGATGCCGCTGTCGGTTTTGCAGATGGTGCTGCTGGTGGTCACCCTGTACCTGACACCCACCTATCTTGAAGAGGCTTGGCTTAGGGGGCTGTCATTCGTCCCGCTTTTCTCTTCCTACCTGATGCCTATTCGCTTTGGTCTGGACGGCGTGCAGACCTGGGAAATGGTGACCGCTGCCAGTATCGCTGGGGTAACTATTCCGCTGCTGTTCTGGGTGGCAACCCGTGTATACAGCAACAACGCTTTACGAACCGGCTCTAAGGTTTCGCTGCAACAATCATTTGCCTCAGACAATGGGGCTTAACATCGGGCTTTCTGCCTGATTCATCGTCAAGGGCTACTAGCCCATCATCATTGAAAGGAAAAATAACATGACTGCTTACAAGAACGAGACTACCTACCCCACTACCTCAAAGGGTACCTCAGCGGTTGGCCGTTGGACTCGTAGCCTGGCGCTGGCCTTGGTTGGCGGCGGAGTAGGCTATGCGGTAGTAACCCTCTTTTTCTAAAAGGCTGGGAATATCTCACAAAAGTTCTAGCTACCGAACATTTTGAAAAGCTGAGGCAGTGGATCGAAGCCGTCACAAGGGGGGAAAACCTAGCAGTCTCCCACGGAAATGCCGGCTTTATTAACTGGCTTATTTCTGCTGACCAGGTCACCGGAGTCCTACTAACCGGTGAAGATGTTGGTTACGCCCTGCCAGAATATGACATTGGGTGGGTTCTAGGGGAGTTCGCTGAACTATACGCTTTCTACCCCAACCTACGACTGAAACTAACCGATCTTCAGCAAGGATTTCTTACTGGGTATGGGGACTTTTCGGAAAATAATTTAAATTCGGCTATCGCCTTCCGTCTCATTCATCACGCTTATGACTGGCACCATTATGCGGGGGCAAATCTTCAAGCCGCCCAGCTTCTCATCGACTTGGCCACTAACTACCTTGATCGATAGGTACGAAAGGAAGGTAACTTCTTATGAGTTTTAGCCGGACATCCCTGGATAGCCACGGGTGCGAAGAGCTTACAATCGAAGGATTACGCGTTATCGCTATCCACGATCAAAAAGCAGCTAACTTTTCCATCAGTTTGGCGGTACCAGCTGGTATGCGGGATGAGGAACCTGGTCAAGAAGGGTTCTTCCACCTCATTGAACATATGATTTATCAGGATTCTCATGGTTCAACCGCCGTTCAGAGGGCGGCCGCTATTTCAGGTGAGGGAGGTATTCTCGGCGGTAATACGCATATGGACTACACTGAGTTCTACGAGACAGGTAGCCCGTTTTACCTGGAAACCTCGCTACAACGACTCCTGGAACAGGTATTTTTTCCTGCATTCAAGCTCCATCAGCTTGACGACCAGATTCAAGCGGTAGCCACCGAACGTTCTAACCGGTTAGCTAAAGCACCCGGCGGAGTCCTCCCATGGCCGCACCTTACCAGACAGTTCTGGTCCGATTATGCCAACGGGCATGATGGTAGCGGCGACCTGGATCTCCGAGACCGAGCCACCACTACCGTCCTCATCGACATCCATCGGCGTTATTACCAGCTGCATGAATCTGCTCTAGTCATTCTTAGTCCCCTGCCTGCTGAACAAGTATTCAGCTATGTTGAAAGCGCTCTAGGTAACCTAGGGTTGGCTCGCCCAGAAAACAGTGGTTCTTTGGTAAAAATAAGTCAGCGAAAAGGTGCTGGGCAGTCTATTCAACAGAGTGTCACCAACTATTTGGAGCAGCCTGTAGAGTGGGGTTCACGAAGGATTTCAGTGACCCGCACTGTCGATACAGACACAATCAGCTCCCTCTTGCTAGGTACCTTGCTGGTGACAGAAACCCTGTCGGGTGTGCGAGCCTTGGATGCCAGCGCAGGTATCTTTGGGGTTGCTGATATCCCTTACGATGACCTGTTTGTTCTGGTTGATGATACCAACGTCCCGCTTGACCCTGCCGATCGGTTTAGTTCAGTCAAAACAGCCCCGGATAGTGCTATGAAACTTGCTGTCCAGCGGGCAATACTTCGACTAGAAAGCAACACTTCTAACGATCAGAAGGCCTCGCGCGTGATGGCTCGTGATGCTGTTATTCGACGAGACCCCCACTACATCCCTGCCTTGACAGAGCGCCTCCGTGGCATAGAAGAACAGCTGGACGCTGTACGACAGCTAGCCAACAAGGCTGCCGTTACCCTTGAAAACCAGGCCTTCGCGTCCTTAGTAATTGGCACTAACCTCTAAGAGGAACACCACTATGTTTACCCCAAATAATTACACTCTCGTTGCTACTATCGATCACAGGTCAGAGCATACTTTTATAACTATCGGCTGGCCTGCTGCCGTTAGCAAAAACTATGCAGAAACCGTGACAGCAGTGACAGAGCAGACCAACCAAAGTGTTGGTAACCAGCCGCTACTGACTAAACAGGACAACGATCAGCAGGCGGGGTCAGCGTCCTTTGTGCTCAGCCCAGCAAATGCACAGGCTTGGGTGCAGTACTTTATGCAAGCTCTTGATGAAAAGGCTGAGACTGCCAGTGCTCAAGCTACAGTGGCTATTGTTGCTCCTGAAACTGTGGTCCAGAGCTTTCCCGAGCCTGCTGCACCCTCTGCATTTCAGGCAGTGGAAGTGACCGCTAACCTCCAGCGCTACCAGCAGGGCTCAACAGAGCGCATCATTATCACAGGCCCGGAGCCAGCAACCAAGGCGGGGAGCCTTGAGACCTTTGTGGCCATGTGTTTGCTTATGAACCCAGCGAATCCTCTCGTAGCATCATGGCTACCTGCTGGGATTAACCTTCAGCCGATGCGCGCATTGATTGAAGGCAAACCACACATCATCTGGAGTTTCAGCGGAGACAACGGTGAAAGCAAAGAGACATTAGAAATTCTAGGGAGCGTGGCGCAAGCTATCGTCAATATTCCTGAAACTTATAGCGAGACGGAATTTGAGCAGGTCAAAAAATTTGCGTTCAGTAATCTTAGCCGCTCGCATCTGGCACCCGATGATTTAGCGAGATTCTTAGCGCAGTACAGCGTGATGGGTTGGGGTGTTGACGCTTTGCTAGATATACACCGCATCGACAGCCTTAGCTTGGAAGATCTTGCCCCAGCCTTTGCTGGGCTCGTCTACCCTATCGGGGCTGTGCTAGGAATCGATTTCGGCTAAAAATAGCAAAGCTATGGGGTTTACCAGGTTTTTAGGTTGATTAGATTGTATTCAATAGCTTTAACTAGAATCTGAACCCTATCGCGCACCTGCATTTTTTCCATAATTTTCACAAAACGCGCTTTAATTGTGGATTCAGTAACGAAAAGTTCTGCGGCCATCTCTTTATTATTTAGACCGCGCGCGAGAAGCTCAATGACTTCTATTTCTTTCGCGGTAAGAACTGACATGAGTTCTTCGTCGGGAGAAATTTCGGCAGGAACTGACTGCTCAAGCCCTTGCACCACATAGCGGGTAACCTCGGGGGACAGTACTGATCCTCCGTCATGGACGGTGTGGATTGCGCTGGTGACCTCTTCGGGGCGGGAGTCCTTTACCAAGTACCCCGAGGCACCTGCCCGCAAGAGTTCAACAACATAGCGATCAGTCGCAAAGGTGCTCAGCCCCAATATTCTTATGTCGGGGAAAGAATGATGAATATACTGGGTTGCCTCGACACCGTCCATCAGAGGCATCTGCATATCCATCAAAATTACATCTGGCTGTAGGGCCCTTGCCTGTGAAATTGCCAGCTTGCCATTTGAAGCTTCCCCCACCACTTCCAGGCTTTCATCGGAGGAAAGATAATCCTTCAAAATATTACGAATAAGGGATTCATCATCTACGAGGAGGACTTTAACCATGAATGGTTCCTTCACTGTCTGTACGAGCTAGAGCGGCAGCTTAAAAAGCTTTGGTCACTGTTTCAGGCAGGGGAAGGCTCACCTGAATCTTCCACACACCGTGGTCATTTTGATAAGACGATGTTCCACCCAAATCATGAAACCTAGCCTTCATTGATTCTAACCCGGTCAAAGATGAAGAAACGGGTTTGTTATGAGAGATGACGTTCTCTGAGGATAGCGTGACGTTACGCTGATCCACTGTGAGGTCTATTTTTACAGGTCCCTCAGGGGAGCCATGCTTGAGAATGTTGGTCCCTATCTCGCGAGCTGTACGTCTTAGCGCCTGGCGAGATGCCAAAGGAATAAGGCTTACATCCCCATCAACGGTCAGCGTAACCGTAAAGCCTGCATTTTCTAGGGCATCAGATATTTTATGTAAATCGTGAGTCAGGGCTAGAGACGATGTGGTTTCCCCTGAAAGAGAGATGTCGCCCAGCAGCAAATTCTCTTCCGACTGGGGAGCGCTGGGTAGCTCGCCGTTCAGTGAGTCATTTTTCTCGGCTTTAAGGACAGTCACCAGCTTGCGAAGATCCTCGAGCGCCTGGCTCGCAGAGTCCCCAATCCCAGTCAGAATAGCGGCTGTGCTCTTTGGATCCTCTGTAAACTGTGCACGCCGAGCCTGCATAGCGATGATGGTGACTTCATGGGCAACGATATCGTGTAACTCGTAGGCAAGGCGGGTGCGTTCCTCATTCCGTGCCTGGAGCTGGGCTTCCTGAATAGAGATAATCTTTTGCTGGTCTTTTTCCCGCTGAAGCCGGAACCTTCTGAGTACTAGCCCTGTGATGTATGAAAAAACTGCTAATGACGTTGTTATGAACTGAGTAACCGATGTAATTGAAACCCAACCCGGATACACAACAAAAACACACAGGACAATACCGAATGCCACGACCTGACGTTTTGTAGCCAGGTAAGCGCAATACACAGGCACCAGAATTGACGCCGATGAGAACCCAGCCCAGACGAAACTGGAATCGTTATAAAGCACCGTGATGTTGGCAAGAGAAAAATACCAGCCATAAATTCCGGGCATGAGCCCGAATCCCATCATAAAAACGGGCAGATAGGCAATTGCAACAGCCCATACACGATTCTGGGTATGTGTATTTTCGTAGACCCCCGAAGATAAATCGACCGCAATAAAAATAAATACCAGGCAGATAAGCAGCCCCCTCAGGTAGGGGCCAAGGGGAAACCACTTCTTGCTGGAAGCACTATGGGGGCTTGTCGTCATAGGTTTATGCTACCAACCCTCGGGCAGTGCTACCTCGGAACGTATGAGTGTTAGTCACATATTCCTGACTTGCAAAGCCAACGAAAGAAAGTAGGAGACATGCTAGATGCTGAGGCGGGGGAAGCTTTAATATCAATATCCTGCGGCAAAGAAGCAGCCCGCGCAGGTGAAAAACTGAGGGTGAGAGCAACGGCGATGAAGATAATTGCCAGTGCTTTGCTGATGTTCTTCACGGCTCGGAGTCCTTAGCGTTGTGAGTTGAGTTAGACTGTTGTCCTGCTATCTATTGTGGAGTATTAGGCTCACGTAAGGGTATATACAAAAGTTCAGAAGTGGATTACCTATTGTTGTACTTAAGTTCAAGGTCTAGAGATTTTGTCTTCTGAACTAGCCTCCGAAAATTGGGCTGAGTTAAATTCTAGACAACCAGGACCCCAAAGGCTTACTCCGATACCTCACCGGAGTCCAGGCCCTTCAGCCGCTCCTGAAAACGATTATTGTTACACCCAAAAAACATACTCATCAACACTCGCAAAACGCCCCCCGTAATACATCTCAGCCTTCAAATGCCCAAAAAGTTCTCCATCACAGCATTGTCATAGCAATTACCCTTGCGTGACATGGACTGAACACCACCGACCGACTTAATCAGTTTCCGCCAGCTAGAATGCTGATACTGGAAACCCGATCAGTACGAACCACCAACCCCATACCAGGTTCATGCCACATCAAAGCCTCCTTCAACGAAGCAGATGTAAACTTTGTCGACGGCGAAGTCGATAACTCGTGCGCCAGAATACTACAATCATACAAATCCATAAGGGGTGCCAATAAACCTTGGTACCGCAGACTTAAAAACTCAGTGGCATCACTGACCCACACAGCATTAGGCTCCTTGGGAGTGAAGTTACGGTTCAAAAGATTTTCAGCGATACAACTAACCTGCCCCTGATAAGAGCTGTACTTTTTACCTGCCCTGACCTTATACTTCAGCCCTATCTGGTCCATGAGATTGTAGACGAGCTTGTGATTGACTTTCCACCCTAGGTGGCATAGTTCGGCAAGGACACGGCGGTAACTATACCGCCGTTTCGTTTTCTTAAAGATAGCTATAATGGCTTTCTTCAGCTGAGTATGTACATCAGGATGATTTAGCCGTAACTGGTGGTAGAAGTATGTTGATCAGGCCAAACCTGCTGCTTGAAGTAAATTACTCAGGTGGTGTTCTGACTTGAGGACGGCGATGATTTTGGCCTTTAGCCTCGCTGTTGGTTCCTCAAGTCCCGCAATTTTTTTTAGGCAGGTGTTTTCTGCTTCTAGTTGCTCAATCCTACGGCGTAGCTTCTCTTCCTCTGTGAGCGTCTTCGGTTTGTTTACTCCCTTGGGGCGTCCTTACGCGATTTTGCGACCCTGCCACCCGCGCTTGCCCGTTTCACCGTGAACCGG
This sequence comes from Rothia sp. CCM 9416, assembly GCF_048513535.1. Classification (NCBI taxonomy): domain Bacteria; kingdom Bacillati; phylum Actinomycetota; class Actinomycetes; order Micrococcales; family Micrococcaceae; genus Rothia; species Rothia sp. CCM 9416. Next base: position 81,597 of record NZ_JBLXXR010000001.1, read on the forward strand.
CTGACGGTTTACCGATTCAGTGCAGGCAGCTGGCAACAGCTGGGAACAGTGCGCCTTTAAACAATAGAAGCTTATTCATAAAGATCGGTGGAGCAGGCTCACAGCGAAGCTGCTGGCTCGGGGCTGGCGTGAATCGCTTGTGAGCGTCAGCGAACCAGCGAGAGGGTCGGCAGCGAGCGTGAGCCTGCGGAACCGCTTATGAATAAGCTTTATCGATAAAACGCTAGTGGTCAGAGTCCACTTCGGTGGTGGTGACCAGCTCTGCGGCGCGGGAGATACCGTTGATTTCGTTAGGTACCTCGGGCAGATCGATGCTGGCGAAGACCTCTGCGGTACCGTCCGCAATCTTCGCTAGAGATACAACGTGTAGCTTCTTGGTGGCGGGGTCGGTGACGTAGGCGGTTTCGCCGTCAACCCAGATGGCGGGGCGGGGATCCTGCCAGATTTCTGACTCGGTCCAGGAGTCCATGATGTCGACGGAACCCAGCTCGGTGCCGTCCTCAGCCCAGAAGCGGAGCTTGCCGTCGGTCGTCAGTAACAGGTGGGAGCCTTCGGGGCCGCGGGCCAGCGAACGGAAGGTGTAGGAGACGCCTTCGGGCAGGGCGATTTTAGTGCGTTCCTTGGTGATGGTGTTGATCAGGGCGAACTGTTCGGGGCGTTCGAGCTCGGCGGCCTGGTCGGTTTTGTAGTCGGCGAGGACGATGGGGGAGTCGGGGTCGCCTGCCTGGTTGCCTGAGCGCGAGTAGGGGTCTTGGGGGTTGGTGACTTTGGTGAAGGTGCCCTTGGTGTAGATGAGTGCGCCGTCTTGGCAGCCGAGGGTGTAGGTGTCGTTGGCGGCCTGGGCTTCGCCGTGGATGCCGGGGCAGTCCTTGTTTTCTGAGAGTACGTTTCCTTGGGCATCGATAACTGCGGCACCTGTGCGGCTTTCTTCTGTTCCTCGGGAGACTAGGTAGCGGTCGTCGTCTAGGGGAATGGCGAAGCCGTGGTGGGCTGCGGGCAGGGTGACGGTTTGTAGTTCGAGTGAGCTGGCTGTGTTTTGGGATTCGTCGGTGAGCTGGGCGGGGTTGTAGACCTGGAAGGTGCCGGTGCCGTCTGCGAACATGGCGGCTTTGCCGTGGCTGCTGATGACGTGCCCGGTTTTGTCGGCGGGGAAGGTCAGCTGGGTGAGGGAGGGGGTGGTGGTGTAGTAGTGGTTGTGGTCGCCGTGTTCTTGGGTCCAGGCTCCTAGGTCGAGCATGGTGTAGTTGGAGCCGTCCGCGACGACTAGGTGGCGGTTGTCGCCTGCGGGTTGAAGGCGCAGGAATCCTTCTTTGTCTATGGTAGTGAGAACTTCAAAGGTTTTGCCGTCCAGGATCATGATGCCGCCGTCGTAGGTCAGGGCCAGGCGGGAGCTGGGGGAGGAGGCTTCGGAGATGGTGGTGTTTTGGGTGCTTGTGCTACCGGTCTCTGTGGTGGCTGAGGGTGCGGGGGTGGGGGTTGCACCACATCCGCTAATGATGAGGGCGGTTAGGCAGGTCATGGTGGGGATGAAGACTCGTCGTGGTGTAAGCATGCCCCCATGCTAACTTAAATGAGAATCGTTTGCATATGCTGAGTGAAAGTAAGGCCCGCACCCTTAGAGTGCGGGCCATGAGCTATGTAAGAAGTTAGCGCCTAGAGCAGATTGTTCAGCCCCTGCTCCTTGAGTGTAGCTACGGTGTTCTTCACGCTCTGGGCATCGTCGCGGACGGTTACCAGTAGAGCGTCTGCGGTATCGACAATGACGATATCTTCAATGCCAATGACGGAAATCTTACGGTTGGTGTTGTTGACGATAATTCCGGTGCTGTCCTCGCTAATGACGTTGTCCTTGTTGCCGAGAACAAAGAGGTCATCACCGCTCTTTTCAATGTTGAGGCGGGCAACGGCGTCAAAGTCACCGACGTCGTCCCAGCTGAAGCGGCCCGGTACCATAGCGACATCGCCGGCGGCAGCGGCCGGCTCGGCTACAGCGTAGTCGATGGCGGTCTTGGGTAGGTTCTCCCAGAGGCGGTTCATGCAGATGTCGCGCTCTGAGGTGTCCCAGGCGCGGGCGATTTCCATGATGCCTGCGTAGAGCTCGGGTTCCTTAGCTTCAAGGTGCTTGAGCATGAGAGCCGCAGGTGCCACGAACATACCTGCGTTCCAGGTGTAGTCGCCGGAAGTTACATAGGAGCTTGCGGTCGCCTCATCAGGCTTCTCAACAAACTGCTCAACTGCTAGGGCGCTGGGGGCATGGTCCAGACCCAGGTTTTGAGTGGCCTTGATGTAACCGAAAGCCGTGGAAGGTTCCGTTGGCTCAATGCCGATGGTGACGATCTTGCCCGAGGCTGCGGCGTGTACGGCTTCGCGCACGACATCCTGGAAGTCTTCTACGGGGTCGATAATATGGTCGGCAGCGAAGGATCCGATGATGGCCTCAGGGTCGCGTTCGTGCAGGATAGCGCAGGCAAGACCGATTGCAGCCGCTGAGTCACGCGGTGATGGTTCAAGAACCAAATCGGATCCGCGGAGCTCGCTGAGCTGCTGGGTGACGGCCTTGGCGTGGGCCTGCCCGGTAACGACCATAATGCCCTTGGGGGCTAGGTCAACCAGTCGATCGTAGGTGGAGCGGAGCAGGGATGAGCCTGTTCCTGTCAGGTCAAGAAGGAATTTAGGTTCTACAGCGCGAGAAAGAGGCCATAGGCGGGACCCTACGCCGCCGGCCGGAATGAGGGGGTAGAACCGTTCAAGTGGAGTTCTCATTATCCCTATAGTGTACCGATATTTTAAAGTCATCGTGTTGAAATTTTTGGGGTTCTTTCTACGACGGCAGTCACTTTCTGAGGGATTCCGACCTTATAATTCCGCGAAATACTGGGATTATAGGGGTTAAGGGCATTAAAATGTTCGCTATTTTTTGGGATTCTCTTGCCCGATACTGGTGACACCCTGTAAGTAAGTTGCCTCAAAACCTGCTAATCTTGCTGTTGAGTAGAACACACACTAGGTTGGTGTGCGGGCGCCATGTGGTACAAAACTGGCGCTTGGCCCGCATCACACAGGAGGTTATTCAGTGCCGAATACATCCAAGGGCACGCTGTATCGCGGCCGCGAAGGTATGTGGTCGTGGGTTGCCCACCGCATCACCGGTATCGCTATCTTTTTCTTCTTGCTGGTTCATGTGCTTGACACGGCAGTTGTACGCATCTCACCGGAGGCCTATAACTCCATCATGCATATCTACAAGAATCCTCTGATGGCCATGGGTGAAGCCGCTTTGGTTGCGGCTATCGTCTACCATGCCTTCAACGGTATCCGTATTATTCTGGTTGACTTCTGGAAGAACGGTGCCAAGAACCAGAAGGCCATGCTCTGGGGTGTTCTGATTCTATGGGCCATAGTTATGGTTCCCTTCCTTATCCGTCACCTCATGCTCGCCTTTGGGGGTCACTAAGACATGGCAACACCTCTCAAAACTAAGATTTCAGTTCCTCGTAGCCGCGATAACACCGTCTCGGGAGTTAAATACAACCGCTCTTCCTCCAAGCGCAACAACTTTGAGATGTTCGCCTGGCTCTACATGCGAGTCTCAGGCGTTCTGCTGGTTGTCCTGATTTTTGGCCACCTCTTCGTCAACCTGATGATGGGCGAAGGCGTCCACCGCATTGACTTTGGTTTTGTGGGCGGCAAGCTGGCTAACCCCTTCTGGCAGGTCTGGGATCTGCTTTTGCTCTGGCTGGCTATGATCCACGGTGCCAACGGTATCCGCGTCATCATCGACGATTACGCAGAGAAGGACGGTGTTCGTTCCGTCCTCAAGATTGCGCTCTTCTTGGCAACCGCTTTCGTGATTCTGCTCGGAACCCTGGTGATTTTCACCTTCGATCCCTGCCCCGCCGGTGCTAGCGCAGAGCTTCTGCCCTCCTTCTGCACTGCTCCCTAAAGTTACAGCGCTCTAGATTTTAGAAAGAAGCATTCCCACAATGCAGGTACATAAGTACGACGTCGTTATCATCGGTGCAGGTGGCGCAGGTATGCGAGCCGCCATCGAAGCAGGCCAGCGTGTTCGCACTGCTGTTCTGACCAAGCTTTACCCCACTCGCTCCCATACAGGTGCCGCCCAGGGCGGTATGTGTGCAGCTCTTGCCAATGTCGAAGAGGACAACTGGGAGTGGCATACCTTTGACACCATCAAGGGTGGGGACTACCTGGTAGATCAGGACTCGGCAGAGGTCATGGCTAAGGAAGCCATTGACGCTGTGCTGGATCTGGAAAAGATGGGCCTGCCCTTCAACCGCACCCCCGAGGGCCGTATTGATCAGCGTCGCTTTGGTGGTCACACCCGCGACCACGGTAAGGCTCCTGTGCGCCGCGCCTGCTACGCTGCGGACCGCACCGGCCACATGATTCTCCAGACCCTCTACCAGAACTGCGTTAAGCACAACGTGGAGTTCTACAACGAGTACTACGTGCTCGATTTGGTCATGGTGGAGGACGAAAAGGGCGTCCGCCGCCCCGCCGGTGTTGTCTCCTACGACCTGGCAACCGGTGATGTGCACGTCTTCCAGGCTAAGTCAGTTGTCTTCGCTTCTGGCGGTTGCGGCAAGATCTTCAAGACCACCTCCAATGCCCACACCCTGACCGGTGACGGTATGGCCATTGCCCTACGCAACGGTATTCCCCTGGAGGATATGGAATTCGTGCAGTTCCACCCCACGGGTCTTGCCGGCCTGGGCATCCTGGTTTCTGAGGCTGCCCGTGGTGAGGGCGGTATTCTGCGTAACTCTGAGGGTGAGCGTTTCATGGAGCGCTACGCACCCACCATTAAGGACCTGGCGCCCCGCGATATTGTGGCCCGCTCGATGGCAAACGAAGTGCGCGAAGGCCGAGGCTGTGGCCCCAATAAGGATTACGTCCTGCTGGATCTGACCCACCTGGAGCCCGCCCATATTGACGAGAAGCTACCCGATATTACCGAGTTCGCTCGTACCTATCTGGGCGTTGAGCCTTACACCGAGCCGGTGCCGGTCTTCCCCACAGCCCACTACGCTATGGGCGGTATCCCCACCAACATTAAGGCTGAGGTCCACTCCAATTCTGAGGACATCATCCCCGGCCTCTACGCCGCCGGTGAGGTTGCCTGTGTATCGGTGCACGGATCTAACCGCCTGGGTACTAATTCCCTGCTCGATATTAACGTCTTTGGTAAGCGTGCTGGCATGTATGCTGCCGAGTACGCCGCTTCTGCGGACTTCCTGCCCGTCCCCGATGATGCAGCCGATGAAACCCTGGTCTTGCTGAACCAGATTCGCAAGGGCGAGGGCACCGAAAAGGTCGGCCAGCTGCGTAAGGAACTGCAGGATGTCATGGATGCAGACATGCAGGTTTTCCGTACCGCAGAGACCATTCACAATGCGGTCAACAAGATTGTTGAGCTGGAAGAGCGCTACCAGAACATTCAGATTCAGGATAAGGGCAAGCGCTTTAACCTGGACCTGCTTGAAGCCGTTGAGCTGGGCTTCCTGCTCCAGTTGGCTAAGGTCATGTCGGTAGCTGCTCTGCACCGCAAAGAGTCTCGTGGTGGTCACTTCCGTGAGGACTACCCTGACCGCGACGATGCCAACTTCATGAAGCACTCCATGGTCTACCTGGATGAGCAGGCAGAGATGGAAGGCATTAAGGGTCTACGCTTTGATACCAAGCCCGTGACCTTCACCCGCTACGAACCGATGGAGCGTAAGTACTAAAATGGCTGATTTTGAAGCACGCGAACCAGAATCCAAGGTCGTTCTTAAGGCTGAGGCCGGTGAAGCTGGCGCTATCCCTACTTTTGATGTGACCGTCCAGGTCCGCCGTTACGACCCTGAACTGTCGGCAGAGGCCCACTGGGATGAGTTTAAGCTGACCATGTTTGGCACCGACAGGGTGCTCGATGCCTTGCACAAGATTAAGTGGGAGATTGACGGCTCACTCTCTTTCCGTCGCTCGTGCGCTCACGGTATTTGTGGCTCTGATGCCATGCGTATTAACGGCCGTAACCGCCTGGCCTGTAAGACCCTGCTCAAGGATCTTGACCTGTCCAAGCCGATCACCGTTGAGCCAATTAAGGGTCTGCCCTGCGAGAAGGACCTGATTGTTGATATGGAGCCCTTCTTCCAGGCCTACCGGGAGATCATGCCCTTCTTGGTTAATGACACCCATGAGCCTGAGCGTGAGCGCCTGCAGTCCCAGGAGGACCGGGCCCGGTTTGATGACACCACCAAGTGCATCCTCTGTGCGGCCTGCACAAGCTCCTGCCCTGTCTTTTGGACTGATGGGCAGTACTTTGGCCCGGCAGCTATTGTGAACGCCCACCGTTTCATTTTTGATTCGCGTGATGATGCCGGGGATATGCGCCTGGAGATCCTCAATGATAAGGAGGGTGTCTGGCGTTGCCGCACCACCTTTAACTGTACTGAGGCCTGCCCCCGTGGCATTGAAATCACTAAGGCTATTGCCGAGGTCAAGCAGGCTGTGGTGGCTAGGGTTCTTTAGCTACTCTCAGCTGGCTGTGCTCTAGTAGCCCTGAGTCACCGCCGGCTAGCTGCTTGCCCTTGCCAGCGCGCTTAGTCCTCCCGGCCTACCCCAATCAGGGGGTAGGCCGGGAGGACTTTTTGGTCTGTGTGCGCTTGGCCTAGGGGAGGGGGGTAAGCTCTTAGTCTGTCTGGCATGCACCGGCTCTAGCTTTAGAAAGGCTGACAGTTAGACCCCTGTACCTGGTCTGAAGTTTTGAGCAGAGCAGGCTGAGAGCACACTAAAGGGCGAGCTGCTCCTGTCAAAAGGAGTAGCTCGCCCTGAAGGGTTAGACCTGTCGGCGCCTACTTAGCAGGTGCCGGTGGTTACCTTCTGGTTATTATCTGCGTGGCTATCGGGAGCGATGGGGCTACCACCGTTGAAGACCAGGAGATCGTCTAGATCGTAGCGGGTAGTGTTTCCCAGGTAGGACCACTGGACGGTGGGGTAGCAGGTGCCGTCAATACGCAGGGGCTCACGACCGCTTTTGTTGACAGAAGTGGGGTAGCGCTTTGGAATGGTAATAGTGCCTGAGGAGTAGCTAGTATTGTTGCCGCTGGAGGTCACCGACAGGGTGCTCTTGGGGCTGATATTAGAGGACTCTGCCGAGCCTGACCCGTCCCAAATCATAGCTGCCACGCAGTTAACATCTTGGACGGGAACGTCCTGGTTGGCGGTTAGGGTAACTACAAACTGGGTAGCTGACTGGCCCTTGGGGATATCTGTGGTCAGGGTCCAGGCACCGTTTTGGGAGTAGTTGAGGCCCGGTACCTGGCCGCTGCTCATGTTGACGACCCAGGTGACGGTGTCGCCTGCATGAAGCATATCATTAGGTGCCTGGACGGCAAGTTTGACCTTACTGGTCTGGGAATTGACGGTACCACTACCGAAGAAGAGGGAGCAGATAGTGCCCAGCGGCGGATCATCGGGGGTGCGATCGGATGAGGATGCTGCGTAGGCTGGAATTGCTGAGGTGGCGATAACAGCCGGGGCGGCCCAGGCGGCGCCCTTGGCGATGTTACGGCGTGAAATTTGAGGGGTCATGGTGCGTGATTTCTTTCGATCAATGATGTTCAAGTTCAAGAGTAGGTGAGCTTCTAGGGGGTATGCCCAGTTAAGCTATAATCCCTAAGCGTTACCTAGAGGGCAAACCAGGGTGAACCTAATTTAAGCTCTTCTACCGATGCTCACTCTATTCTACTATAAGGGGAGGTCAATCGTCATTAACCAACCAGTGCGCTAAATTTTAAAAATCAGCTATAGCTACATTTTTAACTGTATATGCGGATGTTTGCCCTACGGGCTAGACAATTTGGAGATATAGATTAGTTTAATCACATCTACTGCCTACTGGCCGAGTCTGGCCCTCCAGCTGCCATGTACTAAGTGGGGGGATAGATAAACCCTTTTTTCTGACAATAAATCTGTTTTTGTTAATTTATTGGTCAGTTAGGGCTATTTTTAACTTATCGAAAGAGCCCTTCGACTAGGAGCTGTCTAAACATTCTTCTGTTATACCCCATACTGCCAGTAAGGTAGGCTTATGGATAAATCTTCTACGACTCAAGACGTAGTTTCAGGGTTTCCAGGGCTGAGCTCGACACAGACTGAAGATATGCTCAAAAACTCGGTAGACAACCTGATTCCTGAATTGAAAGCCTTCCGCCGGGAGGTTCACCGCCACCCCGAGCTTTCCTACCTAGAGAAAAAAACCACGGAGCGAATCTTTAGCGCCCTGACCCAGGAAGGCTTAGCGCCCCGGCACCTCAAGGGCACCGGCTGCTATGTGGATGTAGGGCAGGGCCCGCTGGCGGCAGCCCTACGCGCAGACATTGATGCTCTACCCATTCAAGAGCAAACAGAACTGCCCTACGCCTCCAAACACCCCGGGATCATGCACGCCTGCGGGCACGACATCCACCAGACCGTCATGCTAGGCGTTGCCATCCTCCTGCATCGGCTTGACCAGCACAGGCCCCTGGGCGGGCGCATCCGCATCATCTTCCAGCCTGCCGAAGAACAACTGCCTGGCGGGGCTGTTGATGTGATCGCCCAGGGCATCCTAGAAGGGGTGCCGCGCGCTTTTGCCTTACACTGTGAACCCAAGGTAGATGTGGGTAAAATCGGAACCCGTATTGGGGCTATAACCAGCGCTTCCGACACCATCAAAATCAGCCTCAAAGGGCGCGGTGGGCACACCTCTCGGCCCCACCTGACCGAAGACATCATCTACGCCCTCTCCCAGATAGCTATCAACGTCCCAGCAGTGCTCTCACGTAAGACCGATGTGCGCAGTGGTGTGCTGGTGGCCTGGGGGCAGATCGAAGCCGGAGTGGCCCCCAATGCAATCCCCTCCACCGCTTTCCTGGCCGGAACTATGCGCTGTTTAGATGCTGAGGTTTGGAAGCAGGCAGGAGCCATGCTCGATCAGGTGGTGGAGCAGGTCGCGGCCCCCTACCGGGTCGAGATTGAACTAGAGCATTTTCGCGGCGTACCCCCATCCGTTAACACCGAAGAGGAAGTCGCCCTGGTCGAAGCAGCCAGCAGGGCTGAACTGGGGGAGGACTCTGTGGTGCTAGTGGAACAATCTATGGGGGGTGAAGACTTCGCCTGGATACTGCAGGAAGTCCCCGGTGCCCTCATTCGCCTAGGTACTCGTGTGCCAGGTGGAATAACCTACGATTTACACCGGGGAGACTATGCCCCCGATGAGCGGGCTATCGAGTATGGCGTTCGAGTAATGGCTGCCACCGCTTTAAGGGCTATTAGTCTAGAGCGTTCACGGCTTGCCTAAAGAGGTGCCTGCCCACTTTTGAGGAAGAGGTGGCGCTTCTTAGGTCAGCAGAGCACCATTGGAACAAATGGGCACTCTTTACCTAGGGGTGCTGGGTGATCAGGGCCAATAATCCCGGTGTGATTAAATAGCAGAGCCTTGTTGCTGGGGTCACTCCTTTTTGGGTGAATCAGAGATGAACCGGAAGATAAATCACACTATGATGTGTTGTGTTACGCAAAATTTCTTCTGGGATTACACATCACACGCGGGTAGTAGTGCACTGGTGCACCTACCTCCCAGAGTGGCACGAAAAGGACCTTCATGGCTCTCTCACGCAAGCACTTCGCATCAACCGGTTCTATCCTGGGCATCTCCGCCCTGCTTCTGGCAGGCTGCGGCTCAGCCCCCGAAGAGTCCTCCAAGGCCTCCGGCGACAACAAAGACTACCTGGGCTGCATCGTCTCTGACTCCGGTGGCTTCAACGACAAGTCCTTCAACCAGAACTCCTACAAGGGTCTGACCGACGCCGTCTCCCAATACGGCATTCAGGAAAAGAAGGCCCAGTCTAGCGCTGAGACTGACTACGCTCCCAACCTCAACGAAATGGTCCAGGCCGGTTGCAACCTAACCGTCACCGTGGGTTACGGTCTGGCAGACGCGACCAAGGAAGCAGCAGAAGCCAACAGCGACCTGCACTTCACCATCGTGGACGATAACTCCATCGAGCTCGATAACGTGCGCCCCATCGTCTTTGACACCGCCCAGGCCGCTTTCCAGGCTGGCTACCTGGCCGCTTCCCAGACCAAGACCGGTAAGGTCGCAACCTACGGTGGTGCCCAGTTCCCCACCGTAACCATCTTCATGGACGGCTTCGCCCAGGGCGTCAAATACTACAACGAGCAGAAGGGCACCAAGGTTGAGGTCCTCGGTTGGAACACCGAGAACCAGTCCGGCACCTTCACCGGTGACTTCGAAGATGCCACCAAGGGCAAGACCAATACCCAGAACTTCCTGGACCAGGGCGCCGATATCATTCTGCCCGTTGCTGGCCCCGTAGGTGCAGGCACCCTTGAAGCTGTCAAGGAATACAACGCGGCTCACGCCGATGCCCCCGCCTCCGTTGTCTGGGTTGACTCTGATGGCTACGAAACCAACCCCGACTTCCAGGACATCATCCTGACCTCCATCATGAAGAAGATGGACGAAGCTATCACCGAGACCATCAAAGCTGACATGGACGGCAAGTTCACCTCCGAGGCCTACATCGGTACCCTGGAGAACGACGGCGTTGGCCTGGCTCCCTTCCACAACTTCGACAGCAAGGTCTCCGATGAGACCAAGGCGGAGCTGGAGAAGATTAAGGAAGATATCATCTCCGGCACCATCAAGGTTGAGACCGAAGGCTCACCCACTGCTGCATAATAAGCACCCGTTAGCCACTTGCTAACCCCCGCAACGGCTCACACCCTCTACCCGCTAGAGGGGTGAGCCGTTTGTGCGGTGAAGGGGCAGTGTCCAGTAAGTAAGCCCCAACCCGCTAAACTAAAGCACGAAGCAAACCTTTCTGCCGCCCCGCGCGGTGATGTGCCCAGGTTCTCTCACAGAAAGCCACCCCCCATGAAACTCGAACTGCGCAAGGTGACCAAGAGATTTGGTGATTTTACCGCGAACGATAGCATCGACCTGACGGTCACCCCGGGGACAGTCCACTGTCTGCTGGGCGAAAACGGTGCCGGTAAATCCACTCTGATGAACGTCATCTACGGCCTTTATCAGCCCACCGAGGGGCAAATCTATATTGATGATCAGCCGGTCGAGTTTTCCGGCCCCTCCGATGCTATGGCCGCCGGTATCGGTATGGTTCACCAGCACTTTATGCTGGTTCCGGTCTTTACCGTGGCAGAAAATGTGGCTCTGGGTTCAGAGAGCCTTAAGGGGGTAACCCTGGATCTGGAAACTACCCGCCGTAAAATCCGCCAAATCTCTGACCGCTACGGCTTCGCCGTGGACCCCGACGCGGTAGTAGAAGACCTGCCCGTGGGTGTTCAGCAGCGCGTTGAAATTATTAAGGCCCTGGTTCGGGAGGCCGAAATCCTGATTCTCGATGAGCCTACCGCTGTGCTCACCCCCGCAGAAACCGACCAGCTCCTGGGCATCATGGACGAACTGCGCAAAGACGGCAAATCCCTGCTCTTTATCTCCCACAAGCTGCGTGAAGTCCGTGAGATCTCCGATGATATTACCGTCATTCGCCGCGGTAAGGTGGTGGGCCAGGCCAGCCCCGCTATGTCCACTACCGAGCTGGCCTCCCTGATGGTCGGTAAGGCCGTTCAGCTCACCGTCGATAAGGGCGCCCCCCAGCTCACCCAAAAGACTTTCGAGCTTGAAAACCTCACCCTGATTGCCAGTAACGGTGTTCCTCTGCTCAAGGACGTTAGCTTCAGCGTCCGCGGCGGCGAGATTCTGGCCGTAGCCGGCGTTCAGGGCAACGGGCAGACCGAACTGGCAGAAAGCATTATCGGTTTGCACCCCAAGGCAACCGGATCCATGAAGCTCAACGGTAAAGAACTGCTGGGGCTTTCCACCAAGCAGGTCCTACAGTCGGGTGTTGGCTTTGTTCCCGAAGACCGCAGCAAGGACGGCCTGATCGGCTCCTTCTCTATCTCTGAGAACCTGATTCTTGACCTCTTTGACAGCAAAGATTTCTCGTCCATGGGAACCCTCAACCGGTCCAAGATTTCTGAGAACGCGGACCGTGCCGGAGCCGAATTTGATATCCGCATGGGCTCCAAAGAACATACCGCGTCCACTCTTTCCGGTGGTAACCAGCAGAAAATTGTGGTGGCCCGCGAACTCAGCCGCCCCCTCGAACTCTTTGTGGCCTCCCAACCCACTCGTGGCGTGGATGTTGGTTCCATCGAATTCATTCACAAGCGCATAGTTCAGGAACGAGATAAGGGCCTACCGGTCATTATCGTATCGACTGAACTTGATGAGGTCTACGGTCTTGCTGACCGTATCGCCGTGTTCTTCCACGGGGAGCTCATGGGCATTGTCCCGCCTGAGACACCCCGCTCGGTACTGGGCCAGATGATGGCCGGGGCAACCTACGAGGAGGCCCAGAGAGCCGCCGATGAACATGAAGAAGTTTCAGCCGTAACCACCCCCCAAACCCCCTGGGCAGAAGGAGAATAAGCGTGAGTGACAACAAGCCCGCAGCCGAGCAGGTAGACCCCGCTCAGACTGCCAAGAGTGCGGCTACTAGCCCCGCGCCGGCAACTGAAAGTCAGACCGTCATCCAGCCCAAGCCTTCCACCTTTGCCCGCATTGCCGGCGGTAACATCGGCCTGTCAATCGGTGCCGCCCTGGCCGCCTTTATCGTGGGTGGCCTGCTCATTGCCGCGACGGACCCCGCCACCCAGGCCGCCTCAAAGTACTTCTTTGCCCGCCCCATTGACACCCTCAGTGCAGGCTGGAGCGCAGCTTATGACGCCTACATGGCACTGCTGCAGGGGGCGATTTTCAACCCCAACGGGCGCACCTTTAACCAGCAGCTTCGCCCCATCACCGAAACCCTGACTGTAGCCACTCCGCTGATCTTTGCGGGCCTAGCTGTCGCCCTCTCTTTCCGGGCCGGTCTCTTTAACATCGGTGCCCAGGGCCAGCTTATCCTCGGTGCCCTGGTTTCAGGCTGGGTTGCACTGAACGCTGGCCTGCCCCTAGTTGCTATGGTTCCCCTGATTATTGTTGGCGGTATCGTCGGTGGTGCCCTCTGGGGCGGTATCATCGGTGTCCTCAAAGCTAAGACTGGTGCCCACGAGGTCATCCTGTCCATCATGATGAACTACATTGCCGCCAACCTGCTGGTCTACCTGCTCAAGACCCCGCTCTTTCAGCGTGCGGGTAGCTCCAACCCCATCTCCGAGAAACTGCCCGATACGGCGGTCTTCCCCCAGCTTCTTGGGCCAGCCTTCCGCCTGCACCTGGGCTTTATCGTAGCTATCCTGGCTGTAGCTTTTGTTTGGTGGCTCCTGAACCGCTCCACCGTTGGTTTCCGGCTGCGTGCCGTTGGCGCTAACCCGCACGCTGCTCGCACCGCAGGCATCAAGGTGGCCTCAGGCTACATCATCGTCATGGCGCTCTCCGGTGCCCTCGCCGGTCTGGCCGGTGCCGCCCAGGTGGCAGGTAGCGAAAAGGTACTTACCACAGGTATTGCAGGTTCACTGGGTTTTGACGCTATCACCGTGGCTCTGCTGGGTAGATCCAAGCCCGTTGGCACTTTCTTCGCGGCACTGCTTTTCGGTGCCTTCCGTGCAGGCGGGGTTTCTATGCAGGTATCTACTGGTACCTCTATCGACATCGTACTGGTTCTGCAGGCGCTGATCGTTCTGTTCATCGCAGCATCCCCGCTGGTTCGCTCCATCTTCCACCTGCCCGACCCCACCGGCAAAACCACCAAGAAAAAGTCAGCTCAAAAGAAGGCTGTGGAGGCATAACCATGAGTGTAGAAGCAACCAAGGCAACCAGCCTTTCTTCCGACACTGAAACTCTGGTGGTCAAAGACTGGAAAAACCCTGTTATCTATGCCGTCCTGGCCCTAGTTGCAACCCTTCTGATAGGTCTTCGCGCCCCCCAAGCAACTATTAGCCTGGGTATCTCAGACGGCGTGAGCTGGTTTAGCGCTGAGCCGTTGCGGATCAACCCCCAGACCTACGGGTGGGTTGCATCGGCCCTGATGCTGGCACTGACCCTTTACTCTTTGGTGACCGCCAAGGCGGGTAAGACACTGGGTAAGTGGGTAGCCCCTCTCTTCTGGCTACTCTTTGCAACTGGCCTGCTGGTCTGGGCAGTTGGCTCAACAGCTAGCCCCTCGCTGTCACTGGTCTCCCTGCTCAACGGTGCTGTTCTGCTCTCTGTTCCCATGATCTTCGGTTCAATGGGCGGCCTGCTCTGTGAGCGTTCTGGCGTTGTCAATATCGCTATCGAAGGCCAGCTTTTGCTGGGTGCCTTTAGTGCAGTACTCGTCGGATCTCTGACCAAGAGCCCCTGGGCTGGTCTGGTAGCTGCCATGGTGGGTGGCATGCTGGTCTCTGCCCTGCTGGCAGTCTTCGCCATCAAATACCTGGTGGACCAGGTCATCGTGGGTGTTGTGGTCAACGTCCTGGTATCAGGTCTGACCGGCTTCTTCTTCACCCGAGTTCTGGAGCCCAACGCATCAGTGCTGAACTCAGCACCCAAACTCCCTGCTTTCGCTATCCCCGGCCTGTCGGAGATCCCCGTGCTCGGTCCGGTGCTTTTCAACCAGAACGTCCTGGTCTACATCATGTATATCGTCGTTGCAACTATCTGGTTCGCACTGAACAAGACCCGCTGGGGCTTGCGCACCCGCGCCGTAGGCGAGCACCCCAAGGCCGCTGATACCTTGGGTGTGAATGTTAACCGCCTGCGCGCTACCAACGTCCTGCTAGCTGGTGCCGTTGCCGGTATGGGCGGAGCTTTCTTCACCCTGGTATCCGTTTCATCCTTCAACTCCGACATGACCGCCGGCCAGGGCTACATCGCCCTTGCTGCGCTTATCTTCGGACGTTGGACCCCGATTGGTGCCCTGAGCGCCGCCCTGCTCTTTGGCTTCTCACTGAACCTGCAGTTCGTTCTCTCAATCCTGGGCACCAGCGTACCCACCGAACTGTTGGCCATGCTGCCCTACCTGGTGACCATCTTCGCGGTGGCAGGCCTGGTGGGCCGTTCACGAGGCCCCGCAGCCGTAGGCATTCCCTACGTCAAGGAATAAATCTCTGGTGGCTACCGCTTGGTGCGGTAGCCACCCCTGTCTTAAGCAAAGGAACAAAGATGCCCGAGATTAACTGGGAAGAGCTGACCCAGGCCGCCACCGATGCACTGGCCTGCTCTTACTCTCCCTACTCCAACTACCCGGTAGGTGCCGCAGCCCTCACCGAGGATGGCCGCGTTATTACCGGGGCCAACATCGAGAACGCCTCATACGGTATTACTCTCTGTGCCGAATGTTCCTTGATCTCTGAACTTTTCCGCACGGGGGGAGGGCAGCTGGTAGCTTTTGCCTGCGTCGATCAGGACGGAAAAGCGCTCATGCCCTGCGGCAGGTGCCGCCAACTTCTCTTTGAGCACAGCGCACCCGGTATGCTCCTACAGTCTGTGAGCGGGCTGATGACGATTGAACAGATGCTGCCCGATGCCTTTGGCCCCGAACGCTTAGAGACAGCAAGAGGCTAATCTTTCACTGCGGTTGCCTGCCCGGGAGCGGGCGCTCGCCGGTTTGAACTGGCATACTTGAACATAGAGTTAGTAGCAAGCAAGAAGAGCGCGGGGAGCAAGGTAGCACTCGCGTAGAAAGGACAGCGTGAGCACCGAAGCTTTTGACGCCGTAGATGTCATCCGCACCAAGCGAGACGGAGGGGTCCTCTCACCCGAGCAAATTGACTGGGTCATTGATGCCTATACTCGCGGTGTGGTTGCCGATGAGCAGATGAGTGCTCTTGCCATGGCTATTTTTCTCAACGGTATGAGCCGCCCCGAGATTGTGCGCTGGACCGATGCCATGATTCGTTCTGGTGAGCGCATGGACTTTTCCTCAATCATTGGTCCCGACAAGAAGCTGGCTACTGCCGATAAGCACTCTACCGGTGGGGTGGGGGACAAAATCACCCTGCCGCTGGCCCCTCTGGTGGCTGTCTACGGGGTCGCTGTTCCCCAGCTGTCAGGCCGGGGTCTGGGCCATACCGGTGGCACCCTGGACAAGCTTGAAGCTATCCCTGGCTGGCAGGCCAATATCAGCAAGGAACGTACCCTGGAGATTTTGGGGAGTGTTGGGGCGGTTATCTCCGCTGCCGGTTCAGGCCTGGCACCTGCCGATAAGAAGCTCTACGCCCTGCGTGATACCACCAGCACTGTTGAGGCGATTCCGCTGATTGCGTCCTCGATTATGAGTAAGAAAATTGCTGAGGGCACCGGTTCACTGGTGCTCGATGTCAAGGTGGGCTCTGGTGCTTTCATGAAAGACCTGGCTCAGGCTCGCGAGCTGGCTGAGGTTATGGTCGATTTGGGTCAGGACGCAGGCGTAACAACCAGTGCCCTGCTGACCAATATGGACACTCCGCTGGGTCTGGCCGTTGGTAACGCCTGCGAGGTCGCTGAGTCCGTTGAGGTGCTCGCGGGCGGGGGGCCTGCAGACCTTGTGGAGCTGACCGTTGAGCTAGCCCGGGTCATGCTGAAAAACTCCGGTGTCGAGGCAGACCCCGCTGAAGCGCTGGCAGATGGCCGTGCTATGGATAAGTGGCGTCAGATGATTGCTGCTCAGGGCGGAGACCCCGATGCACCTCTGCCCACAGCCCGTGAAACTCATACCGTGCTAGCTGATAGCTCAGGGACTCTAACCCGCTTGGATGCTCTCGCCGTTGGTGTAGCCTCCTGGCGTTTGGGTGCAGGCCGTGCACGTAAAGAAGAC
Source organism: Rothia sp. CCM 9416 (assembly GCF_048513535.1). Classification (NCBI taxonomy): domain Bacteria; kingdom Bacillati; phylum Actinomycetota; class Actinomycetes; order Micrococcales; family Micrococcaceae; genus Rothia; species Rothia sp. CCM 9416. The sequence goes on from NZ_JBLXXR010000001.1 coordinate 98,408, forward strand.
GACGTTCAGCTTGCCGCAGGTATTATGCTTCACGCCAAGCCCGGTGATACTGTTACAGCAGGTCAGCCCCTGATGACTCTCATGACAGATACCCCCGAACGATTTGCCCGAGCCCTCGAGTCACTTGAGGGTGCGTGGACTATTGGCGGCGAGTACACGCCGTCCACCATCATTTTGGACCGAATCAACGCATAGGGTTACCTCCCTCCAGTAACTGTCCAACCGCGAGAAAAGAGAACAACCGTGGGACTTTTTAGCCGAAAGAAAAACCAGCCAGCTCCTAGCCCAGCATCACCTCGTGATGTCCTTGCAAGTGACGCAGAAACCAGTAAAGAATCAGCGGGTTCCGCCTCCTTGCCACCTGCTGAGACCGCTGTTGCGGCGGGAGTCTCTGCGGAGGCAAACGCAGGTAAAGGCTTCAAAGCCACGGTCGAGAAGATGCGCTCCAAGGCTGATGGACAGGTAACACTGAGCCTGACTCAGGCGGGTAATGAGATGAGCTACACGCTCTACCAGCGGGGCCAGGAAATTGAATCTGGCGTCATTGAGCCCGGTAGCGAGTGGTTCAGCCCGGTAGCTGACCTCTACGTCGAAGAGGAAAAAAGCGAACGCGGTGCATGGACTAGGGCACTGATTGTGGTCAACCCCGCTGTGGGTAACGAAACTGCGGTCCAGGTTTCATTCATGAATACTGAGGCCAGCCGGACCCACAACCTTAACTATTCTCTGAATTTGGGCCATATCGCGGCACCTGCTGTGGTAGCTGCGGCTGCTCAGACCGAAGATACACCTGAAACTACGGAGAATCCGGAGCCTGTTGAAGAGCGACTGCACCGGGTTTCTGCTCGTCTAGCATCTGATGAAGAAGAAACCGCTCAGAGCGGTGCGGGGCTTGATGCTGATCTGGCTGAGGCCGATGCTGAAGAGGTAGGGACCGTCGATTCTGTTACTCGTTCCGATGAGGTATCAACCGCCAGCGCCCTTGGCCAGCCCCTTGATAGCCTCAGCCTGTCTGAGACCGTCGAAGAATCTTCTGAGCTGGCTACTGAGCAAGCTGACTCTGTTTCTGAGACCAGCTACGTAGCCCAGCGGTTTGCTCACACAGACGAGGATGAAAACCCGGCTGGAACCCAAGAACCTGGGGAAGAGAGCCTTTCTATAGCTGGGACTCTTGACCCCGAGTTGGGCTTCAGTGACGAGGTTGCAGATAGCTCAGCGCACATCGCTCCCCAAGCGATTGAAGAGGCCCCCCGTGTAGAAGAGCCCACTATTGAGTCCAGCCATGAGCCTGTCGAAGCTGAGAACAAGGCTGAAGAAGGAGGTGCTGTTCACTCCGAGTCTGCAAGCCAGTACCCGGCAACCGGCGGACACTTTGATGGCACCGTTAATGTCGATGATTCTCAAGCGGCTTCGCAGCCGGCTGAGAAGGCAGAAGCTCCCTCATATCTTCTGGGCCAGGCCACATCACCTGAACCTGTTTCTGATGTTCCGGCGCTACTGGTTACTGAGGATGACAGTGAAAGCATTGTAGCTGACCCTTACGCCAGTGAGGATTTGCCCAGCCATATCGACGACAGTGAATTCGGTACTGACGAAGAGCCCGCACCCTCAACAAGGGCATCTGCTTCTGTTATCCCCGCCGCCCCGAGCAAGGTTGCCGCTGCCACCCTGGATGCCCCTATGACCGGCGCCAGCGTGGACGTAGCTCCCTCTTACTCTGAGCAGAGCCAGGCCAAGCCCTCTGAGACGCAGAAGGCAGATGGCAACCTGATTCTGACTGAGGCCGAGGTCGTGTCCCGACTTGCCCCGGCTTATGATGCCCTGTTCGGCCTCAAGGGTACCGCGCTGGATGTTTCAACAGTTCTGATCCGTGTACGCACCCTGGGCTCCTACTACGATGCCCTGACTCACGTGCGTCGGAACGGTTTCTGGGAGCAGGTCCGCACCTTTGACCTGATTCCCGAAGATGTTCTGGGCATTTTGCAGCTCAAGGCTGATTCTTACAAGGAAGGCTACGGTTCACCGCTGGCTATCAATCTGCGCTTTACTCCTGGCATTCCTGTGGTTGCCTCCTTTGACTACGCCGATGAAGAGGCTTTCGTGCGCTACCCCGAGCATCTGCCCGCACAGCAGTATGTAGAGGAATTGCGTATGTTCCCCCGCACCGGAGCTAATATCCCAGCGCATATGAGTGAAGCTCTGGCCTCCTGGAATTTCTAGCTAGTCACCGCTAGGGTTTTTCACTAATGACCGGCCCCCAGCTACCGCCCCGGCACACCTTCGCGTGTGGCGGGGCGGTTTCCACAAGAAAACCATGAGAGAAGAAAACGAGTGAGCGATACCCCCACTACCTGGTTACAGTCATTGCCCAAGGTCTGTCTGCACGATCACCTTGACGGTGGTCTGCTCCCGGAAACCATGATTGAGCTGGCGCAGGAGATAGGGCACGAGCTGCCTGCTGAGGAGCCTCAGGCTCTAGCGGCATGGTTTAAACAGGCCGCTGATTCTCGTTCTTTAGAACGGTATCTTGAAACTTTTGAGCACACGGTAGCGCTGATGCAGACTGCTGAAAACTTGCGCCGGGTGGCTATGGAGCATGTCTTGACCTTGGCTGCTGACGGTGTGATCTATGGCGAGGTCCGTTGGGCCCCCGAACTGCACCTGACCCAGGGGCTGAGTATGGCCCAGGCTGTTGAAGCGGTAGCTGACGGGCTCATGGACGGTATGGAACAGGTAGGGCAGGCTGGCGGGCGTATTCTGGTCAACCAGATTTTGTGCGCCATGCGCCACCAGAATAATTCCCTGGAGGTTGTGAAAACAGCTCTGGCCTACCGCCCCCTGGGTGTGGTGGGTTTTGACCTAGCTGGCCCGGAGGACGGCTTCTCTGCTGCTGACCACGCGGAGGCCCTTGATCTTGCGGCCCGTCATTTTCTGCCGGTCACCCTTCATGCGGGAGAGGCCTACGGGCTTGACTCGATTCGTCAAGCCCTGGTGGCTGGTCGTGCTCTGCGCCTGGGCCACGGTGTACGAATCACAGAGGACATTACCGCTCGTACCCTGGCTGAGATTGACCCGACCGGTGAGCTGCTGCCCGATGCTGACCGGGAGCAGACCGTCCTACAGTTGGGTGAGGTTGCCGAATGGGTTAAGAATCGCCGGACTACCCTGGAAACCTGCCCCTGTTCTAACCTGCAAACCGATGCGGCGGAACACCTTGACCGGGTGGGGCTCGGCCTCGACTTTGAACCTGCCCGTTCCTACGAGGAGCACCCGGTGGCACTGCTCCTGCAGGCTGGTTTTGCGGTAACAATCAACCCCGATAACCGGCTGATGAGCTCCACCAGCATGACCCGTGAGTTTGCTGAGCTGGCCCGATATCACGGCTTTGGTCTGACCGAATTCTTTGAGGTCACTCTCAACGCCATTAACGGTGCTTTCTGTTCCCAGGATGAGAAGCAGGCACTCTTGCGGAGCGTCCAGATGGTCTACAGCCAGCTAGCTCTCCAGGAGCAAGAAGGGGAGAGCTGTGTCTCAGGAGCCTAAACCCTCGGAGCCTCAACCCTCAACTCCCAAACCCCATGAAGCTACTAACAGGCAGGGGACTGGGCAACAGATACCGGGCTCTGATAGGACTCCCACAGCGGCTGATTTCTCCCAGCTCCTGGAGATCATGCAGACCCTGCGTCAGCCCGGCGGGTGCGCCTGGACCGGTGCACAAACCCACCAGAGCATCATGCACTATCTCATTGAAGAAACCTACGAGGTTCTTGAAGCTCTTGAAGACCCTCGGGGTCTTAACCTTCCCCTGCTCCGGGAGGAACTGGGCGATGTGCTTCTCAACCTTATTTTTCATGCCCAGATGGCCTCAGAGGTGCCCGCAGAGCTGGGTGGGTTTGGCATGGAAGATGTGGTAGCTGATTTGGCCGCAAAACTGATTCGCCGTAACCCTCACGTCTTTTCTCCCCGTGAGGGTGCTGGGCCCGGCCCGAGCGCCCAGGAAATATGTGAAGCCTGGGACCGGCTCAAGAAGCTTGAGAAGCCTGAACGTAGGGGGCTTCTGGACGGTATTCCACCGCACCTGCCTGCCCTTGCTCTGGCAGATAAGACCTTGGATAAGGCCTCAAAAGCGGGTCTGTGGCCGTGTCAGGGGGAGAATCCTGCCGGTCTGCCTGCCGGTATCGAGACTGAAGAGGCCCTGGGCGCTTACCTGTTTGAGCTGGTGGCTGCTGCCCGTGCCGCTGGTTTGGATGCTGAACGGTCCCTGAGGAGCCACACCCGCTCCTATATTCAGCACCACTCTGAATAGTCTCTCCTTCAGTGCTCTCTGAGCGGGTGAGTGTAGGGCACCTCTCCTGTAGGGGGACTCGGCAGCTCGGAGGCTCCGGTGTTGTGAGCCGTTGGCTCTGCTCCCACAAATCACAGACGTATTGAAGAAAAAGGTGGGAAATATTGAATTTCTGTGTGCTTATGTGGGTTTTTTGGTAGACTGGAAGCATAAACGCGTCTGGGCCGAGAGGCCTATTGAGCAATCAGCTTGACGCTATACAGCCATTCCACCTTTTTATCCTTCAAGGAGCATTTTCATGGCTTTGATTACCGCAGTACATGCCCGTCAGATTCTCGACTCACGCGGCAACCCCACAGTTGAAGTAGAGGTACTTCTGGAAGACGGCGCTTTTGGCCGCGCAGCAGTTCCCTCAGGCGCATCCACCGGTGAATGGGAGGCAGTTGAGCGTCGCGATGGCGACAAGGCTGTTTACCTGGGCAAGGGCGTTCTTGGCGCTGTATCTGCTGTGATTGATGAAATCGCTGAAGAGGTTATTGGTATTGATGCCACTGACCAGCGTGCTGTTGATGCAGCCATGATTGCCCTTGACGGCACCGATAACAAGGGCAAGCTGGGTGCAAACGCTATCCTTGGTGTCTCCATGGCTGTTGCTAAGGCCGCCGCTGAGTCCGCTGACTTGCCCCTCTTCAAGTACCTGGGTGGCCCCAACGCTCACCTTCTGCCCGTTCCTATGATGAACATCCTCAACGGTGGCTCACACGCTGACTCCAACGTTGATATCCAGGAATTCATGATTGCCCCCATCGGCTTCGACACCTACTCTGCTGCCCTGCAGGCTGGCGTTGAGGTTTACCACTCGCTCAAGGCTGTTCTGCACGATCGTGGCCTATCCACAGGTCTGGGCGACGAGGGTGGCTTTGCTCCCAACCTGGAGTCCAACGCGGCAGCTCTGGACCTGATCATTGAGGCTATCGAGAAGGCTGGCTACAAGCCCGGCGAGCAGATTGCGCTGGCTCTGGATGTCGCTTCTTCCGAGTTCTACAATGACGGCGCATACGACTTTGAAGGCCAGAAGAAGACCGCTGCTGAAATGAGCGCCTACTACGCTGACCTGGTTGCCAAGTACCCCCTCGTTTCTATCGAGGATCCCCTGGATGAAAATGACTGGGAGGGCTACAAGACCCTCACCGCCGAAATCGGCGACAAGGTCCAGATTGTTGGCGATGACCTCTTTGTGACCAACCCCGAGCGTCTGGCCCAGGGCATCAACGGCGGTGCTGCTAACGCCCTGCTGGTCAAGGTAAACCAGATTGGTTCACTGACCGAGACCCTTGACGCTATGGCACTGGCTCAGCGCAGCGAGTACCGTTGCATGGTTTCACATCGTTCAGGTGAGACCGAGGATGTCACCATTGCTGACCTGGCTGTTGCAACCAACGCCGGCCAGATCAAGACCGGCGCTCCCGCACGTTCAGAGCGCGTTGCTAAGTACAACCAGCTCCTGCGTATCGAGGAAGAGCTCGGCGACCAGGCTGTTTACGCCGGTAAGAGCGCTTTCCCCCGCTTTGCCAAGTAAGTCTGTTTTATAGACTGACTGCGGTGCCCCGGTAGCTACCTACCGGGGCACTTCTTTATACTCGGTCACTGTTCAGCCTATGAGGGCATAGCTCTTACCTTTTGCCTTGGTGGGGTGGGTGGGGGAGCGGGTAGACTGGTAATCTTGACGGAAGAGAGCATGCGGGCTTCTGAGTGAAGCCCTAGCAAAAGAGCGGCGGACCAACCCGCAGAATCAGGAAATACAGCATGGCACGGCAACAGGGGAACAAAAAGCCTAACCGCATTGCGGCTTTCTTTGGCTTTGGCCTGGGAAAACCGGCTGCCTCATCTGTTCGGGCTCAGCGAGCTAAACAGTCTGTGCCCTCTACCGGCTCTGAGCTCCCCGATAAGCCTGTCGCGGCGCACTCTTTCTCGGGTCACTTCATCACCTTCGCCCTGGTCCTGGTCATTATCGCGCTTTCGGTCTACAGCCCGCTTACATCCTTTATCAAACAGAACCAGGAGATTAAGGCCGCCAAGGACAATATCACTAGCTTGGAGGCTGAGAAGAAAGATTTACAGAACCAGGTTAACCTCTGGCAGGACGACAACTACGTCAAGCAGCAGGCTCGTAGCCGTCTCTTCTACGTGGAGCCGGGGGAGACCCCCTACTTGGTAGTCGGGCTGGATACCACCAGCGAACTTGCCGATGACACCAGTGCCGCCGCCAAGACAGCACCCGAGGACTCCTGGACCACTAAATTGTGGGGTTCCTTCCAGCTCGCGGCTGAAGACCCCAATGCCCCTCAGTCTGAGAAGGCAAAGGGCCCTACCTCCACGGGATCTGCTACTCCAACAGAAACCCCTAGGAGTCCGACCGCTCCCTAGAATTTATCCGGGTACCCGGTGACGGGCCACCCACTAGACTAAACCGACAATGCCCACCGGCCACATCAAAGGACACCATGACCACACACAACCCCCAAGGCTTTGGCGTGACAGCCGAGACTCTTGCCCCCACCGACCTTGATATCCGGGTGCTTTCGGCACAGCTAGGCCGAAGCGTGCGTGATGTTGTGGAAATCCCTGCCCGCTGTGTGTGCGGGAATCCTCTGGTTGCGGCAACCGCACCCCGGCTGGCTAACGGCTCACCCTTCCCCACCGTTTTTTATTTGGCTCACCCCGTGATTACCGCCGCGGTCTCCCGTCTTGAGGCCGAGGGGGTCATGTATGAAATGACCGATGAGGTTACCGATAAGGTCGATAAAGCTGAGGCATACAGGGCGGCCCACGAGAACTACCTGGCTGAACGCGACCGTATCCGCTCCCTTGCCGGCCTCGATCAGGTACCTGAAATTGAGGGTGTTTCTGCCGGGGGTATGCCGACTCGCGTGAAGTGCCTGCACGCTGTTCTTGGGCATACCCTGGCGGTTGGGCGCGGTATCAACCCTTACGGGGACCAGACCCTAGATTTGATTGCTCAGTGGTGGACCCCTGACACCTGTCACTGCGACCCCACCTGGCGCGACTAAACCTCAGCCACCAGTAAGCCAACCCCCACCCCGAGACTATCTGAGGGAGAACCCATGCGCCTTGGAGCTATCGACTGCGGAACCAACTCAATCCGCCTCTTGATCGCTGAAGCCCAGCCCACCGACAACGGTATCCAGCTCAAAGACTTAGAGCGGCAGATGAAAATTGTGCGCTTGGGCAAGGGCGTGGATGCGACCGGCTGGCTGGCTAAGGAATCCCTGGAACGTACCTTCGCGGCAACCCGCGACTATGCGGCGCTCCTGAAAGAGTACGGGGTCAAGCAGGTGCGTTTTGCCGCGACCAGCGCCACCCGAGATGCCGGTAACCGCGATATTTTTACCCGCGGTATCCAGGACATTCTGGGGATTGAGCCCGAGGTAATAACCGGGACCGAAGAAGCTGAGCTGTCCTTTGCGGGTGCCCTGTCATCGGTAGGCAACACCGGTGAAACAACCCTGGTGGTTGACCTGGGCGGTGGCTCCACCGAGTTCGTTTTGGGTAATCAGAAGGGTGTTCTTGCGGCTCGTTCCGTGGATATCGGTTGCGTGCGGCTGACCGAGCGGCACATTAGCTCTGACCCGCCCAATGTCTCGCAGGTGGCTCGGGTTATTGCCGATACCGATAAAGCTCTTGCTACCGCCTTGGGTACTGTTGACCTTTCCGCTACCCAGCGCATTGTCGGTGTGGCCGGTACCGTGACAACGGTTGCGGCTCACGCCTTAGGCCTGGAGAGCTATGACCCTGCCCGTATCGACCGGGCTGATATCTGCATCAAGGACATCAGCAAGGCGGCTGCTGACATGGTGGCTATGACTAGCGCCCAGCGCTCTAAGCTGGGGTACATGCACGATGGGCGGGTCGATGTGATTCCCGCTGGCTCAGTGATTTGGGCGCGCATTGTAGAGCGAGTCTCGGCCATGACAGGGGGCGCCGTCACCAGTGCCCTGGCCTCTGAAAAGGATATTCTGGATGGCCTTGCCCTGTCAGTAGCATCTCGCGCGGGGCTCTAGAGGAACCAATGGCCCACCAGCGTTTGCGAAAAGGCCTAGCCCTGCTCTGCGCTACTTTTGTAGCCTGTAGCGGTGCCCTGGGCCTAGCCCCCACGGCGCAGGCAGTAACTGCCAGCCCGAGCCTTTCAGCGGACACTCAGGCTAGCCCCTCAGCATCGACATCTCCCCGGGGCGATTCTATTCGTAGCCGCGAGTACTGGCTGACCCAGTACGGTATCACCGGCTTGTGGAAGCAAACCACAGGCAAAGGAATTACTGTTGCCGTCATTGATACGGGCGTGGATGGAACCCACCAGGACCTCGTGAACAACGTCATTGATGGCTACGATGCCTCGGGCGTGAGCAGTTCTTCTAAGGGGTGGAAAGGCCTGGGCCTTGAGCCTGAGCACGGTACCCTGGTCGCTTCGATGATTGCTGGCCACGGCCACAGCGACGGCTCAACATCGGCTAACCCCGGTCAGCCGGGCAAACCTGCTGGCGTGATAGGGGTCGCACCCGATGCCACCATTCTGCCGATTTCTCTTGAACTGGGAACCAGCGTTGCCGGTAGCCCTTCCATCAACGAGCAGATACCTGATGCCGTCCGCTACGCGGTGGACAAGGGGGCCGACATTATCAACCTCTCCGTAGGGTCCAACGACACCTCGTGGCCGGAATCTTGGGATTCTGCCTTTGCTTACGCCGAAGAAAAAGGGGTTCTGATTATTGCTTCTGCGGGGAATCGGGGTGCTGGGATCACCCAGGTTGGGGCACCAGCGACCATGCCCGGTGTGCTCACCGTAGGTGGTGTTGATACCAACCGTCAGGATTCCTGGTCTTCTTCCTCCCAGGGTATCTCCATTGCCGTGTCCGCACCGAGTGAGTCAATGGTTGGTGCTATCCCGGGTAACAAGTACGCTACCTGGTCTGGAACCAGCGCCTCGGCACCGCTGGTGACCGGGTTGGCCGCCCTCATCATGGAGAAATACCCGGACCTCACCGCCCATCAGGTCATTGAACGGATTATCTCGTCGGCAGATGATGAGGGGGCACCCGGGAGAGATGTGCTCTACGGTTACGGCATTATCAACCCCGCCAAAGCCTTGGCAGCCGATACTCCGGATGATACCCAGACCAACCCCTTAGGCTCCATGAAGGACTGGATCAGGGTTCACCGAAAGAACGCGGCCAGTTCTACCGCTGATCCCAGCCCCAGCCAAACACCTCTGCACAAGGTGGGCGAGAGCATTAGCCCGCTTGCGGCCCCCGTTCCTTCCCGGCCAGTGGAAGACTCAGGGGTTCTACCCTTTATCGTGCTAGCTGCTTTCGCTTTCTGGCTAGGAATTATTACCCTAGGCAGTATTCATCAACTTACCGGGATCCTACGGCGTAACCGGCGACGCTAGGGGAGCGGAAGCAGAGAACCTAGCCCCGGTCTTATTCCCTGCAAGGCCCTTCAGACCGCTCTGCCCATCACATGCTGGGTAAAAAACTATATTTATGCAGTTAAAAGTGGCAAGATAAGCATGGAGACTTTTTGCCGGAGTACCGGCAACACATCAACAGGAAGTTAAACACGAATGGCATTCAACAAGATTGCACAGGATCGCCCCCGCGTTCTCATTGTCGGCGGCGGCTACGTCGGTTTCACCGTTGCAAAGAAGATTCAGAAGGTTATCAAAGAATCCGGTGGTGTTGTCACCATCGTTGATCCCAACCCTTACATGACCTACCAGCCCTTCCTCCCCGAGGTTGCCGCTGGTTCCATGGAAGGCCGTAATGCGACCGTTCCGCTTCGTCAGCACTTGCGCGATTCAGAAATTATCGGTGGCCGCGTGCTGTCGATTAACCATGCCTCCAAGACCGCAACCATCGAACCCATCAACGCCGGTGAGCCTTTTGAGCTGACCTACGATGAAATCGTCCTGGGGGCCGGTGCTGTAACCCGTGCTTTCCCCATCCCCGGCCTGGCCGAGGTTGCTATTGGTATGAAGACCGTTGAAGAAGCTGTCTCTGTACGTAACTGGGTTCTGGAACGCATCGAAATCGCTTCGCTGACCACCGATGAGGACGAACGCCGTCGTGCACTTACCTTCGTCATCGTCGGCGGTGGCTTTGCCGGTGTGGAAACCATCTCTGAGCTCGAAGACATGGCCCGCGAGGCAGTTAACCGTAACGAGCGCCTGCGGGTTTCTGACCTGCGTTTTGTGATGGTCGAAGCGGCCCCCCGCATCATGCCCGAGGTCCCCGCAGACCGCGCCGAGAAAGTTGTTGCTGAACTGCGTGCCCGCGGCATCGAGGTTCTGCTGAACACCTCATTGGCCGATGCAACCGACGGCCACCTCAAGCTCATCAATATGGGCGATAAGTCACCCGCTGGTGAGCTCGACACCGACACCTTGATTTGGACTGCCGGTGTTGCTGCTTCCCCCATGCTCAAGGAAACTGACTTCCCCGTTGACGAGCGCGGCCGCGTTCGTGTTCAGGCTGACCTGCGTGTTGCTGGCGAGGACGGCGTGATTGAAGATGCTTGGGCCGCTGGCGATAATGCCGCTGTCCCCGATCTCTCCGGTGGCGGGGTTGGTGGCTTCTGCGTGCCTAACGCTCAGCACGCTTCACGTCAGGCTCTCAAGCTGGCAGAGAACCTGCTGGCTAAGCGCCGTGGCGAAGCCCTGACCGACTACTACCACGAGACTATTGGCGTTGTTGCCGGTCTAGGCCTGTGGAAGGGTGTTGCTAATATCAAGGGTAAGACCATCGGCGGTCCTCTGGCCTGGATTATGCACCGTGGCTACCACGGCCTGGCTATCCCCACTACTGAGCGTACCGCTCGTGTCATGACTACCTGGGCGCTCAACCAGGTCTTTGGCCGTGACACCTCATCAATCCGTCACCAGCGCTCACCCCGCCGGGCTTTCCAGCAGGCGACCGGTACCGCCCCCGAGAAGTCTAAGGCCAAGCTCTAAAGACTTTTCTGGTATAAATGTAGAGGCGAAGAATGTGCCAGCCCGGCTTAAGCGCCGAGCTGGCACCGCCCTAGCCCCCATAGCCCAATTGGCAGAGGCAGAGGACTTAAAATCCTTGTGTTCTGGGTTCGAGTCCCAGTGGGGGCACCACCTGCTAGGACGCTCCGTTTGGTTTGAAGCCCAACGGGGCGTTTTTCTTGTCTACTGCAGCTATTGAGACTGAGACTGAGAGTGAACAGCGAAAAATAAAGAAAAGATGCTTTCGCGTCTGGGGTTCATTGTTTTGGCCCCCGCAGTTGTTTGGTATATAAATCTTTTGTTGATGGGAACCGAAACCCCTCTTCAGACCTTTGTCACGGTAGTTTCTCTTACTTCTCTTTTTGTTCTATCGTTCTTCCTGTTTGCCTTTGGGGGGAATAGAAAAATGGCTGTTTTAAGCGCAATCTTAGCTGTTTTCGCTATACCGTTTGCTTTTCTAGTGGCCTCTGTTCTTGGTGCCCAGCAGGGAATATATTGAATATATAGGAAGTAGCCGTGTATGTTGGATGCCCTGGATTTATCTCCGGGGCATCTTCATCTGCCGCAGGAGTAAAGGATTCTCCTTGGGGTTCAAGGGAGGGGTCTTGTTGGGCGGGGCTGGTTATCCTTGGCGGTTGAATGTTTTTGCGTGAGGGTAGTTTTTTGGGGGCTGGCATCCTATCAATATGGACTGCTGATGAATTGCCTACCCGTGAAACCGCAACTCTTGAGGTAGCTGGTGTGCTGCTCGAACCGTTACCACCGCAGCGAAAATCGGTGACTACTTAGCAGGCGTTCTTCAAGACATATTAGGATGCAGTGACGCCCTCACGGACAGTCTCTCAACTATTCTCAACAGTGGAGGGATACAATCACAGATATCCCTCCACGTGTTTCTCAAATCAAGGGGAGCAGTGCTCATGACATCCAACCAGGCATACGATCAGAATCACCCAGAATACGTTTCTTTGTCCGCAGCCTATCTAGGGCACCTGATGACTAGTGCTCTTCTGGCTTTCCTGGCAGGCCTTATCTACTGGTTACTCTCATTCCTCTTCCCTGCCCTTGATTTTGGGGGTCAAAGCCTCCTTGTCTTTATCAGTGCTGTGGTCCTTGGGGGTGAGCTGATTGTGGTGCTGTTGCAACGTCCCTTTATTATCAAGGCGTCTCACGGTGACCCGGGTGGATGGGGCTATGCTTTACCTGAGTTTCTAGTGCTCCCTTGTTTGGCGGGGGTGGGGGCCTTTCTGATCTCTCATGAGGCAGTGGCTGGTCTTGTGTGTGCGCTTGTGTTCTTTATTGTTTTCGGGGTTGTGGGTTTCTTGTCTAAGCCGTGGAAGCCAGGTCTGTCTCGTGCTGAGATTCGGGAAAGGTCTGAGCAGACTAAAGATATGGTTAAAGCAGGTTATCTAGAGGAAAAATATCGTGATCTAGAGGTTGATTCTGCGCATCGGGATTTATTTAAGAAACGATATTACGATCTGTAAAAGGACGCGGGAGCTTTCTTCCGTGTCTTTTTATGTTCCCAAGCAGAACCTTGTCTATATATAGTTTTCCCCCGAGATGCCTATCAGCCTACTTTAGTCCCCGTGTTAACCCATTGGCTTACAACTCGGGAGGTAGCGGCCTTCTCAACCAATCGCCCTCCTCCGGGGTGTAGTTCAGCTCAAGCACATCCCCGAACAGCCCCCTGGTGCCATGCCACAGGGGGTGCTATCAGCAAACAGTAAGGGATACTGCAATCTCAGAGCCGGTGACCTGATTTTAGCTCGGCTAGCTCTCCAGCCATTTGCGTCAGGTTGTTTTTGGCTCTGATGTCGTCCCTGACTTTAACAAGCTCTGGATAGTTATAGAAAAATGAAAGTTTTTGTGACTTGAGACTGTCGTCCTCTGGCCTATCCAAAACAACAAAATAAGCAAATGATTCTGCAAGATCCTCAACCGGATTCTCAGCAGCATACTCAGTGATGAAGTCATCGGGGCGCTGGTCAAAAGAACCCTGGTAAGAATCAATACGATTCGCACCTATGCCCGAATCTTTCTGGCTGATACCGGGATGGTCCTTCCAGAATTTATCGTAAAAAGCACTAAGGTAGGAGTCTTTTTTTAAGGTTCCCTCTTGAACGGCATGGGCAGTATCTTGATTCTCTTCTGAACTCATCTGTTGACTGTTCAGGGCAATAATGTGTGCCATTTCGTGGATGATAGTAACCGTACTGGAGGGTGTTAGCTGCTGGTTCTTATTTAGAGTGTCATCCAGATCAACGGAGATAGTCCAGGTTGTCAGGTCCTCGTTGAGATTAACCGAGGCAAGAACCCCATCTTTACCGTCGGTCACTACCTCGTATGTGCTAATCATCGATAGGTACTGCGGGGGGATGATTTGTATGATTTTTTCCCAGATGATCTTGTCCTCTCGATCGACAGCACCGTCCTGTCCAACCAGGTTAGTAGAAGATATCTGACCGTCCTTGATTGCGTATTGGGCGTAAAGATCTGGCTCATCCTGCCCCTCATCTTCTTGGACGACGTCCTGGCTGATGTGGCTGGGGGCAGGTTGCGCTTCAGGTTCATTATGGCAGGCGCTCAAGAGCATAGATGATGCGATAATCAGCGATGTTGCCAGGGTTCTTTTCACAGAAATTCCTTTGGGTTTTGAGCATTTCAAGCTCGTAGTGTCATGGAGCAGAAGGGTAATGGGATGCTTCAAGCTAGCTAAAATGCGGAGGAAGCAGTTAGAAGTACTGGCCTATGAATACCAAACTTGGACGGGCATCTTAAATCTAATGGGAGGGCGTCTGATGCCCTCTGAAAATCTTATTTCTGGTAATCCGGTGGCATCAAAACTTATATAAGTGTAGCCGCCTAGAGGGCCTAGATGGAAGTCCATCCTTGGTGATCAGGCTAAAGAGCCGGGGACGATCTCCCTGATCTTCTTTCTAGCGGGGCCTATATACTTGCTTTTGGCAGAATAAGGTCAAGCAGACATAGGGGCTCTGGCTGTGCTGTTTGTTCAAAAGCGCTCTGGTCCCCTGGTCAAGACAAGCCGCTAACCCGTGAGCGAGGAGAAAAACCTGTGGTGAATGACAAGGAAGCGAAAGCCCCCCACCTGTACGCTGTAGACCTTGATGGGACGCTGCTTGCAGAAGATAAAACCTATGACCATGCTCAGTTCGACCGGGTCATGGATCTGCTGGCGGAGCAAGGCTCCTACCTGGCTATTGCTACCGGCAACCAGATGCCCAAGATCCAGCAGTACATGGCTGGACATGAGCACCACTCCAACCTCTACTACATCGCTGAGAATGGTGCCATTATCCACAATCAGGGGAAGGACCTAGCGCTCTGGAGTTTTAGCCCGGAATTGGTTGAGCAGACGCTGAAGGCACTCCAAGCCCACCCCCAGTTCGGTCTTGTTATCTCCTGCCGAAACGGATCTTATGTCCCCCAGGAGCGGCTTGAGCCCATCGCAAGCCTGATTCTTGCCCAGATTAAGGCCAAGGGTATTCAGGTGCCAGACCTTGACGAGAGCAACCCGCTCAGTGCCCTGCGACTTTTCTACCCCAATGCTCAGCTTCTGACAGATCGGAGTCAGCTTGCTGATACCGTAGTGAAGTTGGCGCTGACAAGCTCCGGGCAAGAGGATGCTTATGAAACCCTGGCAATGGTTCAAGAAGCTCTACCTGAAGGCATCGTAGCGACCTCAAGCGGTTTTGGGGCTATTGACCTGATTCTTGAGGGCCATCACAAGGGGCACGGGCTAGAGTGGCTGGCTAACCACCTGGGGGTACCTGGGCAGCAGACAACGGCTTTTGGTGATAGCGGCAATGATCTTGAAATGTTCCGCTACGCGGGCCGGGCACTTGCAATGGCAAATAGCGATCCGGTTCTCTTAGATGCGGCCAGCCTGCAGATCGGCTCTCATAAGGAAGGCGCTGTCTTGAACTTTATTGAGGGGGAGCTGACCTCGGCAGGGTAGAACTGAGTTCCCTTATCACGCCCTGAGAAAAAAGGGCAGAAAAAAGATGTTCTATCAGCTAGGCTGGTGAACAAGATATTTACGTGAACTCTGTATCACAGCGAGGAGAACATAGCGTGGCTGGAAACCCACTCATTAACAACATGACTAAGCCTCAGGGGGATCCCCGCTTCGGGCAGTTCGGTGCCGGCGGAACCACCACCGCATCGAACCCTTATGGACAGCAGGCCCCCTACGGCCAGCAGGCTCCCTACGGCCAGCCCGTATCTGCTGAGCAGCTCAACCAGATGTACACCGCGCCTGCCGCAACCCCAGTAGACACTAATCGTATTACCATCAACGACATCATCGTCAAGACCGGCCTCAACTTTGGTCTGGTCCTTGTGGCCGCAGTTATTGCCTGGCAGTTCCCCATTCTGATGTTTGTCGGTCTGGTTGGCGGTTTGGTTCTGGGCTTCGTCAACGCCCTCAAGAAGCAGGTTTCGCCTGCTCTGGTCATGACCTACTCGGTCATGGAAGGCTTCCTGGTCGGTGGCCTCTCACTCTTCTTCGAGGCTTCCTACCCTGGCATCGTTGTTCAGGCGGTTCTGGCAACCGTCATCGTCTTCGGGACCATTCTGGCGCTCTTCTCCTCTGGCAAAATTCGTGCCACTGCTAAGCTGACCCGCTTTTTCATGGTCGCAGCTATCTCTTACACCGTTTTCTGCCTGGTCAATCTTGTGACCTCGATGTTCTTTGATTTCAATGCTCGGAGCGTTGAAGTTATGGGTATTCCTCTGGGACTGATTATCGGTCTTTTCGCTGTATTGCTGGCAACCTACTCCCTACTGCTTGATTTCACCCACGCAAGTGAAGCTATCAAGTCAGGTCTGCCCGAGCGCGAATCGTGGCGTATCGCTTTCGGCCTAGTGGTATCACTGGTCTGGCTTTACATCGAGATTCTTCGCGTAATTTACTACATTCGCTCCATGGCTGACTAAGGTTAAGACAACCAATATAGGGAAGGGCAGAAGCTGGGAAACCGGCTTCTGCCCTTCCTATCTCCCAGGGCCTGAGAGCAACCTAGAGCAGGGGCGCTCCTGAGCCTTCAAGCAGCTATTTGTACCCAGTGTGAGCGAGCTTAGTCACTCTCAGAGAAACGACATGGGTTAGTCGGTGCCACAGGTACTCAAAACATGGGAAGATGGACAGCATGAGTAACGACACCTCCCCATCATCTCGATCTAGCTCTGCTGTCAGTCAGCAGCTTCCCTTTGCCTTACGCGTTGCTTCGGCATGGGCCTGGAGGCTGATGATTATAGCCATTGCAGCCGCAACCCTCTACTGGGCGCTAGCCAAAGTATCGCTCATCATTATTTCTGTGATGATTGCAGCTCTCTTGGCGGGGTTAGTATCACCTGTGGTTTACTTCCTGCGCCGATACAGAGTTTCAAACGGGTTAGCAACAGCTATTACCGAAATTGGTCTGATCGCCCTGGTCATTGGGCTTCTAGCCATGGTGGGGCAACAACTAACCGTCGGTTTTTCGTCTCTCTCTGACCAAGTCATAGAGGGCTGGAACCAGCTCCTAGCCCTGCTTTACAACCTACCCATTGATCTGGGGGCAGATAAGGTCAATGAATATATCAGCCAGCTCCTAGCGACCTTGCAAAACAACACCTCGAGCATTCTTAGCGGAGTGGCCAGTGTCAGCTCTACTGCAGCCGATATTGGAACCGGTATGGTGATCGTCCTCTTTACGCTGATCTTCTTCCTCTTAGAGGGGGAAAAAATCTGGCTGTTTATCGTCAAGCTCTTTCCGCGCGAGGCCCGTCGGGCAGTCAACGGGGCCGGTCGCCAGGGCTGGAGATCCCTAGTGTCTTATGTGCGGGTGCAGGTTTTTGTAGCGGCTGTGGATGCGGTGGGAATCGGTCTCTCTGCTTTCTTCTTGGGCGTCCCGCTGGCAGTGCCCCTGGGCGTCTTGGTCTTCTTGGGTTCCTTTATCCCGGTTATCGGTGCCTTACTTACCGGAGCTATTGCAGTTTTGCTGGCCCTGGTAGCCAACGGCCCCGTTAATGCTCTGGTGATGCTACTTATGGTCCTGCTGGTCCAGCAGATTGAATCTAATATTCTCCAGCCTCTGGTCATGGGTAAGGCTGTGTCTCTGCACCCGCTGGCCGTGGTCATCGCGGTACTGGCAGGATCCATGCTTTACGGCGTCATTGGCGCTCTCTTCGCTGTACCCATCCTGGCAGTTACCAACACGGTGATTCGTTATCTTGCGGGACGAGAGTGGGAGAAAGACCCCTATATTCGAGAAAGCGAGTTCCTCTATCCTCACGAGCAAAAACGGTTAGAGCGAAAAGTTATTGCCGAAAAGGTCAAGGAACGCCTCAACCGTATTAAAGAAAAAGAAGGCGAGTTCAAGGCAGAAGAAGCTGCGACAGCTAGAGCAGATACAGGTCCCATGAATCACCAAGAAGCTACCAAATAAAGGGTACAGCCGTGCAAGATACCGCAGCTGAAAAGCTCCACGTAAGCATAGATAAGATCGAAGAAGCAACCCAACTACTCAAGGGTGTTATTGAACGCACCCCGGTTGCTCACTCCCGTGCCCTCAGTGAACAGATAGGTTCCGAGGTGTTTCTCAAATGTGAGAATCTACAACGATCGGGGTCCTTCAAGGTACGCGGTGCCTATGTGCGCATGGCTAAACTGACTCAGGCTGAAAAGGCCCTTGGAGTGGTCGCTGCCTCGGCTGGAAACCACGCCCAGGGCGTAGCCCTTGCAGCCTCTCGCCTGGGGATCTCTGCCCGAATCTACATGCCGCAGGGCGCTGCACTGCCCAAGGTTGCTGCCACCCGCAGCCACGGGGCAGAGGTTATCCTGCACGGCGTTAATGTTGATGAGGCGCTGGCTGAGGCCAAACGTTTCGCTGAGGAAACGGGTGCTGTTTTTGTTCATCCTTTCGATAATGAGGATATTATCGCGGGGCAGGGTACCTTGGGCCTTGAAATTCTGGAGCAGGTTCCTGATGTCGACACTATCCTGGTAGGTGTTGGCGGTGGTGGCCTACTGGCTGGCCTGTCTATTGCTGTGCGTGAAAAAGAAAAACAGCTCGGCAAAAAGATTCGCATTATCGGCTTGCAGGCTGAACATGCTGCAGCCTACCCACCCTCACTAGCTGCCGATGCTCTGGTGCCCCTCAAAAAGGTATCGACTATCGCTGACGGTATTGCGGTAGGCCGGCCCGGTCAGCTTCCCTTCACCATCATTAAAACCCTGGTGGACGATGTTCATACGGTATCTGAGGACGAAATCGCCCGTGCCCTTATCTTCCTGATGGAACGCAACAAATTAGTTGTTGAGCCTGCCGGTTCTGTATCGGTTGCCGCTCTCATAAGCGGGAGCCTGAAAGAAAAATACGGTGACCTGGGCACTACCGTCTGTGTTCTTTCGGGCGGCAATATCGACCCCATGCTCATGCTTAAGGTGATTCAGCGAGGCCTGTCAGCCGCTGGGCGTTACATGACTATCAAGATGATGCTCAATGACCGCCCCGGTGAGCTCACCACTATCTCGCGCATCATTTCTGAGCGCGATGCCAATGTGACCGGTGTGGACCACACCCGTGTGGGCGGTGCCCTGTCGATGGGCGATGTGTCCATCACCATTGATATGGAGACCAAGGGCGCTGAGCACTGCAAAGAAGTAATTGCGGCGCTAGAGGCCGCCGGCTATCAGCCGATTGTGGTCTACTAAGCCAAGGGTCAGACCCTGCCGTAGCCTGCAAGGACTGCAGAAGCAGCATAGATCCTCAAAAGCCCGGGTGCTTCCCTTCAAGAAGAGAAGCCCCCGGGCTTTTATTTTGCCTCATGGCTGGCTACTAGCCCTGGAAGGGTTTAGCGGAGACGATGGTAACAGGAATCTGCTTACCGTTCGGGGCCTCGTAGGAGAGCTCTTCACCAACCTTGTGCCCGTTGATGGCGGCCCCCATGGGGGACTTCTCAGAGAAGACCTGCAGGTCGCTACCATCGACCAGGGTATCAGCGACTTCGCGGGATCCCAGCAGGAAGGTCATAGTCTTGCCGCCGATCTTGGCTTCAACGACCATGCCGGGGGTGACAATGCCGTCATCGGCTGCAGGTTTATCTGACACCTGGGCATTTTCAAGCAGTTGCTGGAGCTGCTTGATGCGGCCCTCATTCTTACCCTGCTCTTCGCGAGCGGCGTGGTAGCCGCCGTTTTCCTTGAGGTCGCCCTCATCACGGGCCGCAGAGATACGGTCGATGATTTCCTGGCGGTAGGGTCCAGAGAGGTGCTCTAGCTCAGCCTTGAGCTTGTCGTAGGCTTCGGGAGTGAGCCAAGCGCCTTCGCGTTCTGTCATTATTACTCCTTGTAATCGGTGCGGTGTTAGATTCTCTTGCACCGGCTGAATCTGAGAAAGAGACAGAGCGATAGCCTGTACTCTTTCAAGGTTTTCGTGCCTAGTCTACCCATAGACGGTGGCCGCGCCTCAACTTGAGACGAGATAGCGGGCGGTTAGGGGGCTTTCCAGCAACTGTCAACGGTCGTGGTGGTAGCTTCGCCCAGTACCCGTAGCTGTACGGTTTGAACCGAAATGCCGTTGCCGTTCTGGTCCGTGTAGGGGCCCACTGCTACTTCTTTCCAACCTACGGGCGCGCCCGCTGAGTTGAGCGCTTTGACGGCGCAGATGGCGGTGTCCTCGGGGTGTTTGCTGACCTCAAAGGTTAGCTTGACCTCATCGGAACTAGTCAGGGTGAACCCCACATCACGGGCCGTTGGCTGGTCGTTGGCATCGAGCTGTACCCACAGAACGAAAGCCCCACCGATGACAGCCGCTATGAGGCTGAGCATGTACCAAAAGCCCTTGGGTAAGGGCTTTCGCTGGCGGGCTGTACCGTAGCGGTCTTGGAGCTTGGTGGCGGCCATGGCCGGGCCTTTCATACGGGGTAACATGGGGTGCTATCTTCGGGTTTCTGGCAGGTAGAATTGACCAGTGTGTTCGAGTGGGTAGCACTCCTTACGATACCCCAAACACCGGCCTGTCACCTTGCCTAAGAGAGTTATCGTATGACCGTAGCAGAAATATCTACCCCAGCCTATGACCCGGCCCTGGTGGCTCCCCTGAAGGATGATTACACCGGCCTGCGTATTCTGGCTGTCCACGCCCACCCTGACGATGAATCGTCAAAGGGAGCCGCAAGTATGGCAGCTTATGTAGCTCGTGGTGCCCGTGTGATGGTTGCATCGATGACCGGTGGCGAGCGCGGAGATATCCTGAACGCTGAGGTAGAGAGCGACCCTCTTGCTCACCGTGATTTGGCGGGTGTTCGCCGTGCTGAGATGAAGCAGGCCGCTGAGGTCTTAGGGATTGAGCACCGCTGGATTGGTTTTGTCGATTCAGGGCTTCCCCAAGGTGATCCCTTGCCCCCGCTTCCCTTTGGCTCTTTTGCCAGCCTGCCGCTGGAGCAGGCTGCGGCTCCTTTGATCCGGTTGGTAAGGGACTTCAAGCCCCACCTTATTCTCACCTATGACGAGATAGGTGGCTACCCGCACCCGGACCACATCATGACCCACCGGGTGTCGATGGAGGCTTTCCAGAAGGCGGGGGAGCCCGGTGCTTACCCCGGGACCGGTCAACCTTGGCAGGTTTCTAAGATTTACTATGACCGCGCTTTTAGCCTGGACCGTATGAAGGCTTTTAACAGCTATCTTGAGGCTGAGGGTCTTGAGTCTCCTTTTGCCCAGTGGATTGCAATGTCCTTGGAAGAGGACGCTGAGGGGCACCGGCCCCCGATATCCCGGCACCAGACTACTACCCGCATTAACTGTGCTGACTTTTTTGAAAAGCGTGATCAGGCTCTGCTGGCTCATCGTTCCCAGGTGGCGCCGGACTCCATATTTTTTGTGGTATCGCCCGAGATTCAGAAGAAGATTTGGCCTTTTGAGGACTATGTGCTGGCTCATTCCCGGGTGGGCACCGAGTTACCCGAAACCTGTTTTGCGGCTGGTATCGACTTCACTGCAAGCTAAGTGCCTTACCTAGCTGTCATCGCTTGGGGCAACCTGGGCGCGTAGAATGGTTTACGGTCCTACCGGCCGTGCCCGCTTTTAACCCCTCAACGGAGGACATCATCACCGTGTCAGCACTGACTCCCTTTATTCTCCTCGCCGCTGAGGCTACCCCCACCGTTATTACAACGGTGAACCCGGACGGTTCTTTTAGGGGCTCACCCGGCATTATTGGCTTTATCGTGACTTCTATTATGGCTCTTGCCATTATCTTGTTGGGTCTTGATTTGACGCGCCGTGCCCGGCGCCTGCGGTACCGCAGTGAGTACGCCATTGCGCGTGAAGCTGAGGAACGTGCTGCGGCGGAGGCAGCCGCTGCTGGGCAGCAGGGCCAGGTTGTTCCGACAGTTCGTGATGAGGCTGTTGTTGCTCAGGATCATCTGCGACGCCCGCACTAGAAAAACGGTCTGATAGCTTTACCGGTCCTGTGGGAGGCGGTATCCCATGCCGGGTGCCCGCCCCGTGCTATACCGGGGGATGCGTACAACTGGCTCCCTAGGCTAGCTAGTGCAATAGGCTGATAAGAACTGCAATGTAGTGCTGGATAAAACCCAGCACGGTGAATACATGGAAGAGCTCATGGAACCCAAACACCTGGGGCAGTAGGGCCGGTTTTTTGGTGGCGTAGAAGCCTGCCCCCACAATGTAGGTGAGCCCACCGGTAGCAATGAGGACGGTGGACGTGGGG
This sequence comes from Rothia sp. CCM 9416, assembly GCF_048513535.1. Lineage (NCBI taxonomy): Bacteria > Bacillati > Actinomycetota > Actinomycetes > Micrococcales > Micrococcaceae > Rothia > Rothia sp. CCM 9416. The sequence continues at coordinate 120,480 of NZ_JBLXXR010000001.1, forward strand.
GAGACCTGCCAGAAGTCACCCAGGAAGAAGACAGCGATCAGGCCCATGATGACGTAGATCGGGGTGTAGAGCCAGCGGGGTGCCCCCGTCCAAAAGATTCTGAAGAGGGATACTGAAAGCGCGCAGCCCCAGATAACCCAGAGCAGAACGGAGCGCTGGGTACCTGTCAGCAAGGTGAGAGCAATGGGGGTGTAGGTGCCCGCAATCAGGAGGGTGATATTTGCGTGGTCAAGCCGTTTGAGCACCATACGCGGGCCGGCGGACCAGTAGCCCCGGTGGTAGATTCCCGAGGCACCAAAGAGCAGGACCCCGGTGAATGCAAAAATTGCGCAGGCTACACCCAGGGTGCCACCGCCAGAGAGAAGAATCAGAATAATTCCGGCGACAAAGGCGATAGGGGTAAAGCCAGCGTGAATCCAACCGCGCAGGAGCGGTTTACCGTGGGTACGGTAGAAGTCCATGATTTCTTCTTGGACCTGGGTGACTTGAGGTTCTCGATACGTATTCTCTAATGCTTCGGTTCCACCGGTCTGGGGATTGCCAACATCTGAATCCATATACTCAGTATGGCAGGTTAAGCCGGCTTGGTTTGTTACCTGCCAGAAATAGAATGCGGATCTTCAAGCTAGGTTTGTACTGGTGGGGTCAGCCGATGTGCGACACAGGGTAGAATGAGCAGGGTAGAACTCACCATGCACCGTCTTTTCAGGAGCCTTACATGAAGTTACCGCAACCTCTTTATACGGTCTATGAGCGGTCGCTAACAGCAGGGATTCCTGGCTCAAAGCTACCCCAGCACATTGGTGTGCTGGTTGACGGCAACCGCCGCTGGGCAGCTCTCTTGGGGGAGAGTACCAAGCACGGTCATGAAGCAGGCGCCGCTCGCATCATTGAGTTTCTCGGCTGGTGTACCGAGCTTAAGATTCCTATGGTGACTCTCTACATGCTTTCTACCGAGAACTTAAAACGTAGCAGCGAAGAGCTTAATGATTTGGTAGAGGTCATCGAGGGGTTCGCGCAAAAACTTGCTGCCGCTCAAATTGCGCGGATTAAGGCTGTGGGCCGTCTCGATTCTCTCCCCGAGAGTCTACGTTCCACTCTTGAAGAGGGAGAGAACCAGACAGCCTCGCTGTGCGGGCTTCAGGTAAATATCGCCGTCGGGTACGGCGGTCGTCAGGAGATTACCGACGCGGTGCGGAGCCTGCTCCGTGAAGCAGCCGAGCAGGGTGCCAGCCTTGAAGAGCTTTCCGAGAAGGTCACCATTGAAGATATCTCCCGCCACCTGTATACCAGCGGCATGCCTGACCCGGACCTGCTGATCCGCACATCGGGGGAACAACGACTTTCCGGTTTTATGACCTGGCAGTCGGCTTACTCTGAGTTCTATTTCTGTGAGGCCCTATGGCCCGATTTCCGCAGGGTAGATTTCGTGCGGGCCCTGCGTGACTACGCCCAGCGTCAACGCCGTTTCGGCTCTTAATCGAATATGGCGCACGAGCTTTATCAGTTGCTAGCCGATGCTCTGGCAGGTAGCTGGCAGTCAGGCTTAGCGGCCCTCCTGATGGGGTGGGTGGCCGGTTACTACCTTCTCTGTGCCACTCGCCTGTGGATTATCGATGCGCGGGAGCACCGCCTGCCTGACCGGATTGTTCTGCCCATGTACGCGCTAGTCGGCCTGCCTCTACTGGGGGTTATCCTGCTGACAGCCCCCGATAGCTTTGAGACTGCCCGCCAGACTGCTTACTCCGGGGTGATCATGGGGGGCTTCTACTGGGTGATGCGCCTTGCTTCTGGCGGGGCCCTCGGCTTGGGCGACATCAAGCTTGCCGGTGTCTTGGGTCTGCTCCTGGGTTACTTCTCCCCGCTTAACCTGCTCTGGGGCAACCTGCTCATCTTCCTCCTGGGCGGCCTCTACTCCCTGGCACTGATACTCACTGGCAGAGCACAGGCCAGAACCCATATAGCCTTTGGCCCTTTCATGCTCTTAGGCACCACCATTGCCTTGCTATTCCCCGCTACCTAATGTGCCCCCCCCGTCCCGGTCGCTCCCTGAAAGGAGACCCCATGCCTACCCCAGACTTCATCACCCAGCTCCGTAGCAAAGTCGGCCACGAGCTCCTGTGGCTATCGGGTGCTACCGCGGTTATCCAGCGTGAGAATGGCGATATCCTCCTGGTACGCCGCAGTGATAACGGTCAGTGGACTCCGGTGACCGGCATCGTTGACCCCGGGGAAAGCCCCGCCCTGACCTGCCTACGCGAAGCCCAGGAAGAGGCGAACGTGGTGATTGAGGTGGTTGCCCTGGGGCAGGTCAAAGCGGACCCGTCCATGACCTTTGGTAATGGGGATCGCTGCCAGTTTCTGGACCACACTTTCTATTGCCGCTATGTGTCAGGAGAAGCCACCGTCAACGACGAAGAATCAAGCGAGGTACGTTGGGTGCCGCTAGAAGACCTCACTCAGTTCTGTAGCCCGCGCATGTTAGACCGCATCGACGCGGCCCTCAAGCACCGTCAGGGCGCCCGCTTCGACCTTCTCTCCCACCCCTAAGACAGCCAAAGCCCCGGCCCATACAAGGGCGCCGGGGCTTTGCTCTTAGCTAGCGGGGGAGGTTAGAAACTACCCAGCATCTTGGTGACATCGAGTGCCTGATCGAGCTGTTCTTCGGTGACCTCACCGCGCTCAACGTAGCCCAGAGCAATCACGGCTTCGCGGACGGTAGTCTTATGAGCTACCGAGTACTTAGCGATCTTTGCAGCGGCCTCGTAACCAATGAGCTTGTTCATGGGGGTCACGGTGGAGGGCGAAGCCTCCGCCAGGAATCGAGCACGCTCTACATTTGCCTCAAGCCCGTCAATCATCTTATCGGCCATCACACGCGAGGTATTGGACAGCAAACGGATCGATTGGAGCAAATTAGCGGCCATGACTGGAATACCCACATTCAGCTCAAAAGCACCGTTGGTCGATGACAGGGCGATAGTGGTGTCATTACCGATGACCTGGGCGGCAACCATAATGGCCGCCTCACAGATAACGGGATTGACCTTACCAGGCATAATCGAGGAGCCGGGCTGAAGGTCGGGAATATGGATCTCACCCAGACCGGTATTGGGTCCCGAACCCATCCACCGAATATCGTTATTAATCTTCATGAAAGAGTAGGCGATATTGCGCAGCTGGCCAGAGGCCTCAACCAGACCGTCTCGGTTGGCCTGAGCCTCAAAGTGGTTGCGTGCCTCGGTCAGGGGCAGGCCGGTTTCCTCAGCCAAGAGTTCAATCACACGCGCGGAGAAACCATCAGGTGTGTTAATGCCGGTACCGACGGCGGTGCCACCCAGGGGTACCTCAGCTACGCGGGGGAGTGAGGCATGGATACGCTCAATACCGTAACGTACCTGAGCTGCGTAACCGGAGAACTCCTGGCCTAGGGTCACGGGGGTAGCGTCCATCAGGTGAGTGCGGCCGGACTTAACAACGCCCTTGAACTCAAGAGCCTTACGCTCGAGTGACTCAGCCAGGTACTCCAGCGCAGGGACCAGGTCCTTGAGCAGAGCCTCGGTAGCTGCCAGGTGGACGGAGGTTGGGAAGACATCGTTGGAGGACTGAGAAGCGTTCACATGGTCGTTGGGGTGAACCTCAATATCGTTACCGGACAGGGCGCGGTTAGCCAGGGTGGCGAGTACCTCGTTGGTGTTCATATTCGATGAGGTACCGGAGCCGGTCTGGAAAACATCGATGGGGAAGTGCTCATCGTAGGCACCCGAAGCTACCAGGTCAGCGGCGTCGCGGATAGCCTGGGCACGGGTAGAGTCAAGCACACCGAGCTCTTCATTGGCGCTCGCAGCTGCTTTCTTGATGAGAGCTAGAGCACGAATGTGGGCGGGCTCCAGAGTTTGACCTGAGATGGGGAAATTCTCAACGGCACGCTGGGTCTGGGCACGGTAGAGGGCGCTTTTTGGGACGCGAACCTCACCCATAGTGTCGTGTTCAATGCGGTATTCAGTGTTTTCAGTCATAGCTATAGCTTAGTACGTTTGCGTGATGCCTGTCGCATCCGAGTCGGAAGATGACAGCTGAGAAGAGCACTAAATTGTGATGAGTGGGGAGGAGGAATAGACCAGGTCGGCTTTGCCATCAGCCAGATGGTAAAAAACCCCGATGACGGCAATACTGCCGTCCTCGATACCTTCTCGGATAATCCCGGACTGTTCGGCAATACGGGCTGCTGTTTGGCGGGTGTGCTCAACTACCATGTCGCTGATACTGGCATTTTCCGGCAGTTCGGGGGAGATAACTGAGGGCAGGATTCCTTCTACCAGGTTGCGGATAAAGCCCGGTGGCATAGTCCCGGATTCGAGAGCCTGCCTGGTTGCCGTAATTGCACCGCAGGCATCGTGCCCCAGTACCATGATGAGATGAATGTTGAGTTCACCGGCTGCGTATTCTAAAGAACCTAGAACGGCATCATCGAGTACCTGCCCGGCAGTACGAACCACAAAAGCATCGCCCAGACCCAAATCGAAAATAATCTCAGCTGCCAGGCGGGAGTCCCCACAGCCAAAAATAGCGGCAAAGGGGTACTGCCCATCGACCAGTTCAGCCCTACGAGTAGCGTCTTGATTGGGGTGGGAGCGTGTACCCGCCACAAAACGGGCGTTGCCTTCTACCAGGCGTTCCCAGGCCTGGATGGGGGTTTCAATGCTGGTGCTCATGCTGGGCTTCTTTCCGGCGATCAATCTGTTGAAGACTAACCTAGCAGGCTGTTTCCCGCTCCCGGCAGATGAACTGCCACTTATCTTGTGGTGTGTCCTAGCGGATGCCGCTGGAGGGCGTGGGCGCGACTGTCGAGGTGGGGGAGTCCATATAACTGACTGTTGCTTCAATCAGGGCCTGGAACTCAGAGGCTTCAGCTTCTCCCTTGAAAATGAGAGTGGTTCCCTTGACCTCTCCAATGTAGAAAGTAGTTACCTTAGATTTATGGTCGGGATCAGCCAAGGACCGGACTTCCCATTCGAGGGATGCTACGTTGACCCTAGCCTCCGGTACCGCATTGCCTACGGTCTGGGCTATCCAGGTGGGGTTGGTGTTGGTAGCTTGAATCAGCTCAATGAAATGGTTGGTGGGTGTGACCTGGCCGGTTGACCAATAGTTGATACCATCCGCTTGGCCGGTGACCCAGCGGGCATAGTTGTAGTGCCAGCCCTGCTGCTGGGCAGCCGCCACCGGGTAGCCTGCCTGGTCACTGGCCTCATAGGCTACAAGGGGTAGGTCTACTGAGGGGCGGTAGGGGTTCTTGTTGGGCTGCGGCATGAGCCAGATAACCGGTAGCAGAAGAAGAACCATGACCACCATGGAAATCACCATATTGCGCGCTGGGGCGTTGATGCGCTGGGCCTGCTTTTCTGTGATCTGGGGCAGGACACGGTCATCACCGTTCTCCGGTGCGGTAGCTGATGGCTGGCTGTCGTTGCCAGCTAGCTGCTGGGAGTCTGTGGGGCGCTGGGGGCCAGGAGTCATGGATGAAGTCACGTCTCCTATTCTCATATACGAAGTGGCTCCTACGCCAACCGAGGTTCATTGTGTCATATAGCCGATTTAGCTGGAGCGGACGGGGTGGGGCCATGAAAGGCAGAGATGAAACGAGTAGGCTAGAAGGTATACGGCGCAGCGAAGCGTCCCAGTGCGGTGTTGCGCCTAAAAATAATTGATAAGAACTCGAAGGTGAGAAGATGTCCCCAATAAGCAAGGAAGACCGCAATCTCGCGCTCGAATTGGTGAGAGCTACAGAAGCGGCAGCCATTGCGTCCGGCCCCCTGGTAGGTGCCGGTGATAAGAACATGGCAGATGGCGCGGCCGTTGATGCCATGCGTGCCCGTTTGAAAACCGTTCAATTCAACGGAACCGTTGTCATTGGCGAGGGCGAAAAAGATGAGGCCCCCATGCTCTTTAACGGCGAGCAGGTGGGTGACGGTAGCGGAACCCGCTTTGATGTTGCGGTCGATCCGATTGACGGTACCCGCCTTACCGCTCTGGGCATGGATAACGCTCTTTCGGTCATCGCGGTAGCCGAAAGCGGAACCATGTTTGATCCCTCCGCTGTGTTCTACATGGAGAAACTGGTCACCGGCCCTGAGGCCGCCGATCTGGTTGATTTGCGCCTGCCCGTCAAGCAGAACCTGCACCTTGTTGCTAAGGCTAAGGGCACCAGCGTTAGCCAGCTGACCGTATGTGTGCTGGACCGTCCCCGCCATGCCAAGCTGGTTGAAGATATTCGCGCCACCGGTGCGCGTACCCGCATGATCCTGGACGGTGACGTTGCTGGTGCTATTGCAGCTTGCCGTGAGGGCACCGGCGTGGACCTGATGATGGGTATTGGTGGTACCCCCGAAGGTATTGTTTCGGCCTGCGCTATTAAGGCAACCGGTGGCATCATTCAGGGCCGTCTGGCTCCTACCGATGAAGCGGAGCGCCAGAAGGCACTGGATGCCGGACACGACCTCGATGCGGTTCTCACCACCGATGACCTGGTTACCACCGATAACTGCTTCTTTGCCGCAACCGGTATTACCGACGGCAAACTACTCCGCGGTGTACGTTACGGCCGCGACACCGTAACCACCCAGTCACTGGTCATGCGCGCCAAATCAGGTACTGTACGCCTGATTGAAGCTGAACATAAGCTCTCCCGCTACTCAGAGGTTCTCTCTAGCCTGATGCAGGGCTAAATAGCCACTGAGATAAAAGATAAAGCGCTGGCCCACCGATAGGAGTATCGGTGGGCCAGCGCTTTATGTCTTAGCTTAGGTATTTACTTACCCAGCTTGGTACCAAGAGCCGCTAAGGTGCCCTTGGCCTTGGGAAGGACTCTCTCGGTAGCAAGGCTCTTGCCTTTGCCCGCAAGCTCACGGGCTGAACGGATACCCTTGTAGGCCCTGTATCCGTTAGTAGAGACGGGCAAATCCCAGGTGCCGGGGAAAGACACTGAGGCGCCCCCAAAAGATTTCTTAAATTTGGTAAAACCAGCCCATTCGTGGTCGGGATCATCGGTGGGGGCAATACCAAAGAGATCCATGTAGCTGAGGCCGGACTCTTTAGCATCGAAAATAATGTGTGACAGGAGCGGGTTGCCTACTGTGAGCCTGCGGTGCTCAAAGGAGGTCGCTGCGTGCGCATAGGTGCGAGTGTCATCTGAGTCGTAGCAGAGTGAAGCGCCGATCGGCTCTCCGTCAGCCTTAGCGATGAACAGGTTGGCCGCCCCCGCGGGCATCAGCACCTCAGCGACCGTCCTGAGGTAGTCGTCCTGCTGGCGGTTGAAGCCCAGGCGGTTAGCGGTCTGGTCCAAGTAGCCTAGCAGAATATCGACGTCTGCTGGGTTCTGAGACTTCTCGAAAGAAACACCCTTCTTGTGGATATTTCGGTGCAGGTTGCGGTTGGTTGCTGACATCCCCTTGAGAATGTCCTCTTCTGACTGAGTCAGATCAATGACCTGGGTGTGGGCCGGCTGAATCTGGCGAGGAGAGAGCTTGAAACCCTTGGCCGCAAGGAACGCTTGGCCACTAGGCTCACCCCAGATAGCGCTGTTAGTGGGTTCAACCCGAATAAACCAGCAGTTAGCGTCAGATGCTAGGTGCTTCATATCGGCAATAGCGGCATCGAAAGCTACTTCATTGTCAGCGTCGGGGCCGTAGGGAGCATAAAGATAGCGGCCGGTTGAACCGCCTTCCAGGGTGGCCATATACCGCCAGCCCTCACCCTGACCACGGAAAACTTGGTGGCCGTTTGCTTCTTGGAACTTAGCCCAGATATCTGACTGCAAGATATTACTCATGCTCACCAGCTTACCGCCTTTAGCCACCGGCTTTCTGCTCCTAAGGTACTGAGCAGGTCCCGTTCTCGCTCAGCTCAGCGACAGGCTGGGCGCGGTAGGCCACGGTTTCAATGACAGGGACACCGTTTGCCTCTGCGGCGGCGGAGACCGCTGTGGGCTGGATACCCTGGGCTGAGTCCGTAATTACCTGCTGGATGGCGGCCTGGAGCTGGTCAAAATCGGGGTAGGTGGGGAACAAAGCGTCAAAGTAGGGAGGGCCAGCCGCAAACTGAATGAGGCCGTAATTCTTGGACTTAAGAGCCACATCGCCTAGGGCCGCCAGGCCGTTTTGGGGCAGATTGGTCTCGATGACCTGCTCACCGGCAGCGGTGATATCGGCAAACTTGGTCAGAACGTTGGCAGGATCAAGCTGTTTGAGCATAGCGGCCTGCACACAGCGCTGGCGGGCCTGCCTGTCGTAGTCACTGGCACCCTCACGGGAACGGGCATACCAGAGCGCATGGAAACCATCAAGGTGTTGAACACCCGGCTCAATATAGCCGTCAATGGGGTTGGGCAGGCCGGTAATCTCATTGGTGCCGCCGCCAATGGGTACACGACCACCCACATCAATAGTGATACCGCCCAAGGCATCAATGAGCTGTTCGAAGCCTGACATATCAATGAGTAGATAGTTCTCTACGGTAATTCCCAGAACCCCAGAAACAGCGTCCATGGTGGCCTCGGCCCCGGGATCGTCAGCTCCGGGATAAAGGTCAGCATAGTTAGCTGTGACAGTGGGGTAGAGGGCATTGAGGATGCACTCATCACCGCAGTTAAAACCCTCGGGGTAGACCTGCCAGAGCGGTGAGTTTTCCTCAAAGATAGCGTTCTGGAGGTTACGCGGAACCGAGATAGTGATGGCCTGGCCGGTTTTGGCATCAATAGATGCAACGGTCATGGAGTCGGGGCGGCGGCCCACACGGTCGGCCCCGGCATCACCACCCATGAGAAGAATGTTGTAGCGACCGTCCTGTTCTTTAAGCTGGGTCCCACCGGCAAAGATATTGCCCAGGACCCCGCGTCCTAGCCAAGTGACGTAAGCGCCGTAGGTTAGGCCTCCACCGGTCACCAGAATTGAGGCTATGACTGCCAGCGTTACCAGAGTCTTGGAGCGGCCTTCGAGTAGGCCTGGGCGGATAGCTAATAGGGTATCAACCAGAAGGAGCACCCAGCCTGCGGCCAGCAGAATCAGCAGGCCGGTGACCAGCATGAGCGACCAGGCGCTTGTCAAGAGTGAAAGAACCAGGGTGCGGCGTACTGCCCACAGCATAACCAGCAGTATAACCAGCGCCCACATGGACAGGGTGACGATGAGTGCTCTGCGCCCCAGCACCCTACGCCCGGTCAGGAGCTGGGCTGAACCGGGCAGAACCAGAGTAAGTAGAAGTAAGACCCAGGCGCGGCGTGATCGTACCCCCGCCGAGGCCTTTTCTGGGTGGCGCAGAGGATCCGTGTAGAGAGGCTCAGCAAGGTGTTGACCACGCCCCCGGGTGCCACTAATAGGCTCGGGTGCCAAGGGCTGGTTACTCTGGCGGGACATAGGGTGCCTCCCTGAAAATGATGGTTCACAAGAAGCCGGTGTGGCTGAGTAGAAAACTACTCAACCACACTAGCGAAAGAAACTGGGTGCTAACGGGGCGCGCGGTGAGAAAAGAGTTTTTATTCTGCTCACCTCTGTCGCTCTTTAGGGGGCGTAGGGTGTTTTAGGTCCCTCATCGGTAGGCTTGGTAGCGGCCTTGGGAGCCTGCTGTGAGAGCGCAGGCCGGGGAGCGGATTCATCGAGCTCGTCTTTGTACTCTTGGACCTTAGCGCGCAGGGCTGAACCCTTGTCCTGGGCGCTTTGGCGGAGCGAAGCGGCAAAATCGACCAAATCTGAGCGGACCTGGCGGGCAAAACCGTCATCACCTGAACCCAGGATTCGAAGGGCAAGCAGGCCAGCGTTGCGGGCACCGTCGATAGAGACGGTTGCCACGGGAACCCCTGCGGGCATCTGAACGATTGAGAGCAGTGAGTCCATGCCGTCGAGGCTCTTGAGTTTGATCGGCACACCAACCACAGGCAAGGGAGTCACCGAAGCCAGCATACCGGGCAGGTGCGCGGCACCGCCGGCACCGGCAATAATCACGCGCAGGCCCCGTTCGTGGGCCTTACGGCCGTAGGCAATCATGTCTTGGGGCATACGGTGGGCGGAGACAACATCGACCTCGTAGGGGATGCCGAACTCTTCCAGAGCCTGAACGGCGGCTTCCATGACCGGCCAGTCAGAATCGGAGCCCATCACAATACCGACGATGGGGTTGCTTGAATCGTAAGGGGAAGCCATGAGCGCTCCTTGGGGTTGGTGGCCTAAAGCCGGGTTACTAAAGATTGAGCATCAGACCGAGCCCTTAGGCTAGGCCGTTGGTGAGTAGGGAGGCGGCCTGGGCTGCCTGCTGCCTCAGGTCGCTGAGTTCAGCGCGCGACCCGGTCAGGTTAATATGCCCAATCTTGCGACCGGGCTTAACCGCCTTGCCGTAGTAGTGCACTTTGGCGGCCGGGTAGGCTTTCATGAGGGCGGGATAGACTCCAAAAATATCGTCGTTGGTTCCACCCAAGAAATTCTTCATGAGCGCCACCTCGCCCTTGATCGCGGTACTACCGAGGGGATAGTTGGCTACCGCGCGGAGGTGCTGCTCAAACTGGCTGGTGACTGAGCCGTCCTGGGTCCAGTGGCCAGAGTTGTGGGGGCGCATGGCGAACTCGTTGATTAGGAAGCCGTGATCACTGCCGGGTACTTCAAAGAGCTCAACGGCCATAACGCCGGTAACACCAAGCTCGGTTGCTACCGTGACAGCGGCATCCTGGGCCTTCTGGGCTACCCGGTCACTGATGCCCGGTGCGGGGGCCATGACCTCATCGCATACGGAATTGACCTGGATAGATTCGGCTACAGCCCAGGGTTCAACCTGGCCGGCATCGTTGCGGGCTACCAGGGCAGAGAGTTCCCGACTGAAAGGGACCTTTTCTTCTGCAAGCAAGGCAGAGAAATCAGTGCGCTGGGGGAGTTGCTCAAACCAGGAGGCAGATTCTTGGGCCGCCTGCTGAGCAGAATCAAGAACCATGACCCCCTTGCCGTCGTAACCGCCACGAGGAGTCTTCAGCACAAGCGGCCACCCGATGCTGTCACCAAAAGCCAGGAGCTCATCGAGGGTTCTTATCTCGGCCCAGCGCGGGTTGGGTAGCCCCAGCCGGTCAACCGCCTTACGCATCTGAATCTTGTCCTGGGCATAGACCAGGGCGGAGGGACGCGGTTGGACGTTGATTCCCTCAGAGATTAACCGTTCCAGCAAAGCCGTGGGAACGTGCTCATGGTCAAAAGTGAGAACATCAACCTCGCGGGCAAAAGCCGCCAGAGTTTCGTAGTCGCGGTAATCACCAATTGGTGCCTGCGCGACCGCCGCACGGGCACATACTCCCGAATCTTCTGCCAGAACAGTCAGGTCAAAGCCAAGTTCCGTGGCAGCAGGGGCCATCATGCGGGCCAGCTGGCCACCACCAACAACACCAATTTTGGGTCCAGTCATAGGGTAGGTCACATCCACTAGGCTACCCGTGCGCAGGGGGCTTGTAAAAGTATTCCCCACATAATGAAGCGCCTGCCTGGTGTGGAGATTATTCCCAGCTAATCCACCGCCACATGTAAGCAAAAAATACTCTTGAGAGCTAAGCGCCTGCTCGACAGGCTGTACTATGTGAACAGATGAGTGTCTTGCTCCCCGCCGCCAGGTACGCTATTACCTACCGTTAAGAAAACAACCGGGAAGCACTGCCAAGTAAGGGAGAAAATTGAGTTCCTTGACCCAACGTGTGCAGGTACTGTGGAAAGAACACGGTACCGAGATCCTCCAATTTTTAACCGTAGGGGGCCTTGCATTCGTTCTGAATTCCGCGGTTACTTGGTTCTTGATGCATTCAATTCTTGCAGACGGACATGCCAAGGCCAAAGTAGTCGCTGGTGTAGTAGCTACGGTCTTCTCCTGGATCGTCAACCGTATGTGGACCTTTAGGCAGAAGCGAACCGGCAACAAAACCCGTGAGGCTATCGAATTTGGCATCGTCAACGCTATTGGGATTGGTGTTGAAACATCTTGTGTGCTCTTTAGCCTCTATATTCTGCATCTCACCAGCCCGATGGCATCCTTTATCTCAGGTACCATCATCGGTACAATCCTGGGTACTATCGTTCGCTACTTCCTCTACAAGTTCTGGGTTTTCTCCCAGAGCAAGAGCCACACCCAAGACAAGACGGCTGAAGAGGAACGCGCGGAGCTCATTGAAGAGGCAACCAAGATAATAACTGGTTCTCTGCCTGTTATTGAGCCGGATAAAGCTGGGCCCGTTCGTCGCCCAAAACTCGACTGATTCGTTCTTGGTCCCACTCGATGTGGGGGTCCAGAATAAGCACTGCGTACCCTGCGCTCAGCGCTACAAGTGCCTGAGTAAGAGAGCCCGTAGTCAAATCCCGGCTCTGTAGGCAGAGAGCAGCAGTCTCCTGCCCCAGCTGGCTGTCGAGGTTCAGCACTCGCTCTTCAAGTGCCAGCATAAGCTCCCTGTAACTGGTGCCCTCCCAGGCTTTCTCCTGCGGGTCGGGCTCAGGGAAGCCCATGTAGACATCGGGGTGCAAGCGTACCTCGGCTGCGTAGTCAAGAGCCCCTACCGGTAGCTCCCCGTTAAAGCGCGGTGCCAAGGGCTCACTGGCAAGAACCAGCCTATGCTCCGCATCTGCTTTGGCGCACTCCGCCGGATCAAAAGCCGCAAAAACCTGTGCTGGACGCTCCCCATCAAAGGTAATTTCTGCCCCCACGCGAAGAGCCGCAAGAGCCAGAATCAGGGACCGCCAGTGCAAGCGCTTAGGCAGGGCAAGAAGCTGATTGGCCTCCAGGTCGCACTCGTCTACCAGTAAGTTAGCGGTTTTAGCCACCCAATTGTTAAGAACCCTGCCTGAAAGCTCAATACGTTCACCCGGTACTGAATACCAGAGCAGAGCTGGAGTCTGCCGTTGCGACAGGGTATCTATGAAACGGGGGAAAGTGGGCCTAGCGCCCATATCTGCTGAGGTCATGCCCCTAACTTTATGCCACTTTGCGCTGAATCTTCTAGACGACCGCATCTTGCATATACCACAGAGAAACGCAAATTATTGAACAAAAATCTCGTGTAACGTGAGAAATTTTTATCTCAGCTTGACGAATAGGGCATGACACGCGTGTAATTAGGTGCAGGGAATTTTTTATGCACCGTTATAGACCGCCTGTGCGCCAGCAGGCCATAGACGGTTTATCGTACTCAGATTGTGTGCATATCAACCGGTAATCCAGGTTTACAAGACCGGTTACCATACATTCAGTCCTCTACCGGGATATGAAAGGGAAGACCATGGGCCTACATAGCCGCCTCACATACGGTGTCGCCGGGCAAAAGCCTGATCTGGCCCATCACCACAACATGCACTCCACCCAATACCTTGAAGACCAGGCCACCGCACTGATTAACAGCTCAGTCCCTACCGGGCGAGGTAAGTCAGCTAGGCCCTCTGCCGCGCATTCAGCCGATATTTTCTCCAGCGATGCCGATGCCCTATCGCTCTGGCAACAGGCCGCGGGCATCTACAGCACTGATGGCGATGAAGGGGAGCTGTCCTGGCAGGCAGATGCCCTGTGCGCCCAAACCGACCCCGAAGCCTTCTTCCCCGAAAAGGGCGGGTCGACCCGCGATGCTAAGCGGGTGTGTAGTGAGTGCCCCGTGCGTGAGGCATGCCTTGAATACGCCATGGACAACGATGAACGTTTCGGAATCTGGGGTGGCCTATCCGAGCGTGAACGTCGCCGTCTCCGCAAGCAAGCTATCTAAGAAAGAAAGGCTTGATTCATGGCATCAACTCGCCAGTGCTCACGCCAGACCTGCCAACGTGAGGCTATTTTCACCCTGACTTATGCCTACGCCCAATCCACCGCTGTGATTGGGCCGCTGTCGGTGCACCGTGAGCCCCACGCCTACGACCTGTGTGAGTTCCACGCTGACCGTCTGACCGCGCCCCAGGGCTGGAGCGTCGTCCGCCTAGATGAAAGTGAAGCCTGGCAGGAAGCTAGTGAACCCCTTGGGCAGTCCTTTCCTCCTCTGCGCAGTATCTAAGCGGCAGGTACTTTAAATCTTGCGCCCCGACTTTTATCTTTTGGGGCCTGGGTAGGCTTTTACCTTTTGGTGCTCCCAGCAGATTGCCAGCATTAGGGGTGGCCTGATAGAGACCTAGAAGCCTTTGATTTCAGATATGCTTTCAGGTGCACAACCTGAACAATCGCACACATATTCACCTAAGGAAGATGACCTACGTGGTAAATCCACCCTCCTCAGCTCTATCAGATGTCTTTACCCGTCGATCCTTTGTGGCCGTTGGCGCCCTGGGTACTCTAGCTCTGGCAGCTTGCTCATCACAGACTAAGCCGGTAGCAGAGGGCTCCGCATCTCCTGGAACAGCCAGCTCACCGGCTAGCACTAGCGCCGCGCCCAAGGAATTTACCGGCACCGTTGAGGTTTACCCCGCACTTGATGAGATAGAAATCAACCCCATAGAGAAGGTCAAGGTTACTTCTGCTGACTCCACCCTGACCGATGTCACCGTCACCACCGCCGAAGGCCAAAAACTAGCTGGTGCGCTCTCTGAGGACGGTAGTAGCTGGACCTCCACCGAGAATATGCTCTTCCACAGCACCTACACCGTCAGCTGGACTGCCCAAGACGCTCAGGGAGCAAGAGGCCAAGGCGAAAGTACTTTCTCCACCGTGTCACCGGCCTACGAAGCCGATGCTCACATGAACATTGCTGACGGTGCCAGCTACGGCATCGGCCAGATTATCCAGTTCAACTTCTCAGAACCTGTCATCAATAAGGCAGAGGTAGAGAAGCGGATTACCGTTACCGGCGGTGGTGACCGAGCCGGTAAGTTCCGCTGGTACAGCGACTACATGGTGCGCTACCGCCCCGCAGATAAATGGGCCACCAACTCCACAGTGACCGTCACTATCGATATCTTCGGCCTTGACCTGGGCAAGGGCATGATCGGTAACCACACCACCACCCGCAGCTTCAAGACCTGGAACAAGCGCTACGCTCTGGCCGATAACAACACCAAAACCATCAAAATGTACGTTGACGATGTGCTGGTGCGCGAAGCTTACATCACCCTGGGCAACCCGGAGTGGCCCTCTGTTGTTGGCCAGCTCCCCATCATGGAGAAGGCTGAGAGCTACTACTTCAACCCCGGTTCCCTAGAACTCAAGAAGGGCGATGCCCACTACTATGAGCCTTTCTGGGCCTCCTGGACTTCCCGCCTGACCTCCGGTGGCGTGTTCGTTCATCAGGCCTTGCCCGGGGCCTGGTCATCGGTAGGTGCCTATAACGTCTCTCACGGTTGTATTGGGATGCTCCCCGAAGATGTCAAGTTCTTCTACGACACCTTCGGTGTCGGTGACATTGTAGAGACTATCAATACCGGCTACCTCCAGGCTGACCCCGATGACGGCTACGGCGACTGGAACATTCCTTTCGAAAATTACGATGACGAAGCATGGGTGGGTAACTGGTAAAAACCGGTTCTCTGCCCGCTCCTGAAAAACTCCCGCCTGTTTCAATCAGGCGGGAGTTTTTGTTCCCACAGCGTAAGATACTAGAGCAGAGAGACTAACCCCGTGTGAGGAACCATGGCAATAGAACCTAACCACAACACCCCTGAAGGCGCAGAGACAACCCGCGAATGGGAAAAATTACTCCCCGCCGTTAAAAAGAGCGCCGGTACACCAGCTACTGTTACCCGGTCTTCGGCCCCCTCAGCGGCAGGGAAGGAAGCCGAGCCGGTCACTGACCCAGCGCCGTGGACTGCGCCTCTGGAACCGGTTGTTACAGAGCCCGCTGCTGTATCTGCTGCTCCGGTTGCCCGTGCTTCTCAGGCTAGGGACGCTGCAGAGCCGGTGGTAGGCACCGAATCTCCCCAGCTCCGGGCCCGGAAAACTCAGAAGAA
This sequence comes from Rothia sp. CCM 9416, assembly GCF_048513535.1. Taxonomy (NCBI): domain Bacteria; kingdom Bacillati; phylum Actinomycetota; class Actinomycetes; order Micrococcales; family Micrococcaceae; genus Rothia; species Rothia sp. CCM 9416. The sequence goes on from NZ_JBLXXR010000001.1 coordinate 136,406, forward strand.
AGCTACAGAAAAACCGCGTTTTCTGGTGCTCCGCCGACTGATCATCACCCTGTCCGTCCCTCTTATTACCCTGATGCTGGCTGTACGCTTTGTAGCCAGCTCTGCCTTCCTGTGGGCTGAATACCACCGCCCCGGGTTCCCCGCTGACACCTACGGCTTTGACACTGCTGAGCGCATGCGCCTGGGCTCTTACGGGCTGGACTATATCCTCAACCTGGCACCGGAATCCTACCTGGCCGATATCCAGACCGGGGGAGTTGCCGCCTTCCTGCCGACCGAGGTTGAGCACATGACTGACGTCAAACGGGTCATTCTCTGCTCCCTGACCTTGGCCGCTCTCATGCTGGTGGCCGCCCTACTTTCAGCCCGCACTCTGCCCACCAAAGCACCCGGTCTGGTGCGCTCGAGCCTCTTTACCGGCAGCTTGCTGACCCTGCTACTCGCTACCGCTCTGGGCGTCTCTGGAATCCTGGGCTGGGAATCCTTCTTCACTACTTTCCACCAGGTCTTCTTCCCCCAGGGAAACTGGCAGTTCCGTATGTCTGACACCCTGATTCGTCTCTACCCGCCTCAGTTCTGGCTAGATGCCGCTCTGACCGCCGGCATTATTGTTCTGCTGGTAACGCTTGTGCTTCTGGTCAGTACCTGGCCCACCGCCCGCCGCAGGCAAGAGGCTCTCAAACGTCGTGCTGCCAACCAGAAAGCCTAGAGACCAGGCCCCTCCTAGATCCAACCGTCAAACCACATGCGCTCGCGCCACTCGGTATAGGGCACGGTCTGCGCCGTCCAAATAGGCCAGTAGTAGGTAGAGACCAGGAGAACAAAGACCACGAAGACCCCAACCAAAGCCAAGCCCAGCTTGCGTCGGCGGACGGTATCGCCAGAACGTCCTAAGGCCAGACCCAGAACACCTGCCAGCATAAGAATAAGGTAAGGCTCAAAAGAGAGCGCATAGAAGTAGAACATGGTGCGCGTAGGGTAGGCAAACCAGGGGAAGTAGCCCACCGCAAAAACCGCAAAGAGAGCACCGAACCGCCAGTCGCGGCGAATCAGAAAAATAACCAGGGAGAACACGCCAACCACAAGGAAGCTCCACCAGATAGCCGGGTTGCCAATGTTCAAGATAGCCTGCGAGCAGGAATCTACAGTACAACCGTCAGTACCCATCTTGGGGGACTCGTAGTAGTAGCTGGTAGGCCGCCCCAGAATGAGCCACTGCCAGGCCGGTGAAGCATAGTTATGCGGGGAATCCAGCCCCGAGTGGAAGGCATAGGCTGAGCGGTGGTATTCCCACAGCGAGCGCAGGGACTGCGGTAGCCACAGAACACCCTCACCAGGGTGCTCCTGCGCCCAGTGACGGTCGTAGGCATCCTGTGAGGCAAACCAGCCGCTCCAGGTAGCCAGGTAGGTGACCAGACCTACCCCAATAAGCGAGAAGAAGGCCCGAATACCGTCGCGCAGGAAACCGGCCAGGTACCAGCGCCTGATACCGGCCATACGGCGGGCGTTGGCATCCCAGAAGACGGTCATCAGACCGAAGATAGCGATAAAAAAGAGGGCGTTCCACTTAACACCGACTGCTAGGCCCGCGCAGATACCGGCAATTAATCTCCAGGAGCGCAAGCCCAGTGTGGGGCCGTAGACCATGAGGCTATCCGGCGGGGTGCCCCCGTTAGCGGTGGCGGCTTCTGCCAGCCGTGAGGCTAGCCTGCGCCTGCCCTGGTAGCGGTCCAGAAGCAGGGCAACAAAGGTGGCTAGGAGCCAGAACATCAAGAAAATATCGAGCAGAGCAAACCGAGACTGCACCAGGTGAAGTCCGTCCACCGAAATCAGTAAACCGGCCAGCGAAGCCACCGTTACCGAACGGAAAAGCAGCCAACCCGCCAGCATGACCAACCCCACCGACAGGGTACCGGTAAGAGCCGCAGCAAAACGCCAACCCAGGGGATTATCGTCCCCAAAGACCGCCATGCCCAGTGCAATCATCCACTTGCCAACCGGCGGGTGAACCACATACTCCGGGGTCTCCAAAATACCGCTGGGGGCACCGGCTACAAAGCTGTCGTTAGCACCCTCAACCCAGTTGCGCTCATACCCAAAATGCAAGAGGGAATAGCCGTCTTTAGCGTAGTAGGTTTCATCGAACACAATAGCGTTCGGGTTTGAAAGGTTTACAAAACGCATCAGCCCCGCCAGGATCAGTACCAGCAGGGGAGCTAGCCACCCTCGGCGCGGGAAAGTAAGGGCTGTAACAGCCAGGCGGGCCCGCAAAGCGGACTCGCTAAAGGCTTCGGGCAGGGAAAGGACGGCGTTGGTTGGGTTTGCTTTCACCTAAGCAATGGTAATTGATTGGCCCGCCACATGGTTCGAGCCAACCTGAGATAGTAGGGTTAAAAGCTATGGAATCTTCCCCACAGCCTACAGCCCAGACCGAGACAAGCAGCGGTGCCCTCATACTGGGCGCTACCCCTATCGGCAATCTGGGCGATGCTAGCCACCGCCTGCGCCAAGCCCTGGCAACCGCAGATATCCTTGCCGTTGAAGACAGCCGCACCCTGCGTAAACTGGCCTCCGGGCTGGGCGTTACCACCCGGGGGCGTGTGCTGGTCAACCACGACCACAACGAAACCGAACGGGCTAGACAGATTGTGCAGGCTGTGGCCGATGGGCAGACAGTCCTCCTCATGTCCGATGCCGGTATGCCTGCAGTTTCTGACCCCGGCTATGTAGCCGCTGCCGCTGTAGCCCAAGCAGGCCTGACCGTCACCGCTCTCCCCGGGCCCTCAGCTATGGTGACTGCCCTGGCCCTATCTGGCCTGCCGTCTGGGCGCTTTACCTTTGAGGGCTTCCTGGCGCGTAAAGGTTCTGACCGCTCCCGCAGGCTGACCTCTTTGGTAGCAGAAGAGCGCACCATGGTCTTCTACGAGTCGCCCCACAGGCTGGCTGCGACCCTCAAAGACTTTGCTAAGAACTTTGGGGAGCAACGCCGGGCGGCGGTCTGCCGGGAACTGACCAAACTTCACGAAGAGATAGCCCGAGGAACCCTGGCAGAGCTGATTGAGTGGAGCGAATCCAAGCAGATGCGCGGTGAAATCGTGATTGTGCTTGAAGGCGCGGGCGCTCCTGAGGCTGCGCAGGCTGAAGACCTGACCGACCTTGTCCTTGAAATGACCGAGGGTGGTATCCGCCTGAAAGCGGCCTGCGCCCAGGTGGCCGAAGCGCACGGGGTCTCCAAACGCGACCTCTACCAGGCAGTTCTCGATCTTAAAAACCAGGAAAGCTAAAAACCATGTGCACCAGTGACCATAGCCTGAGCCCCGAAGAACTCACCCAGTTAGCTGAGCGTTTTGCTACCCTCTTGCCCGATAGGCAGGAGCAGGGAGCTAGTATCTTTGAGAACCCGCCCAGAATCTATGAGGGCGAAATACCCCCAGCCTACCGGGCAGAACACTACCGGGTGGAGGGCGAAGCCAGCGGCGAGGGCACCCGTCGCCGCGGTACCACCGGGGAAGACGGCCGCCGTCGTAACCTAACCTTTCCGCCCGCCCCCGCGCCCCTACCCTACGCAATCGTGGATAATCACACTCACATGGACCTGCTCGATGGAGAGGTAGCCATTACCGCCCGTGATGCTCTGGACACCGGTGAGGCTCTGGGCATTGGTGCTATCGTGCAGGTGGGTTGCGATGTTTCCAGCTCTCTCTATGCCGTGAGCATGGCCCAGGCTGACCCCCGCGTTCTAGCCGCTGTAGCCCTGCACCCCAACGAAGCACCCAAACTGGCCGAGGCCGGGCAGCTCGAAGCCGCCCTGGCCGTCATCAACACCCTGGCCGCTGACCCCCGCGTCCGTGCCCTGGGCGAAACCGGGTTGGACTACTTCCGCACCGGTAAAGATGGCCGTCAGGCCCAGGAGGACTCCTTCCGTACCCATATCCGTATGGCTAAAAAACACGGTAAGGCACTCCAGATTCATGACCGCGATGCCCACGACGATGTTGTGCGGGTTCTGCTGGATGAGGGCGCACCCGAGACGGTGATTTTCCACTGCTACTCCGGTGGGCCAGAACTGGCGCGAATCTGCAATGAGCGGGGCTGGTATATGAGCTTTGCTGGGACCGTAACCTTTAAGAACTCACGGGATATCCAGGAGTCGCTGAGCATGGCTCGCCGTGAGCTGATTCTGGCAGAAACCGATGCGCCTTTCCTGACCCCGCACCCCTTCCGGGGCCGCCCCAATGCCAGCTACATGACCAACTACACGGTGCGGTATATGGCCGCGCACCTAGACCGCGATCTCGAAGAGTTGTGCCGCGATATTAGGGCTAACTCACTGGCCGCTTACGGTAGCTGGGGTATCGAGGGCTTCTAGGGTTTTGCGCCCTTCAAGGACTGGGACTAGCAGATACAGCAAAGCCCAGAAAACTGGTAGAGAGTGAATGAGAGCCAATGAATTAGGCCATTCATTCCCTCCCCAGTTATAGCCCCCAAACCATACGGCGAAAGGCATGGAGAAAAGTAAGGTGCCGGTGGCCGCCAGGTAGAGGTAGCTACTCTGCCTGCGGGCCAGCCCGTAGAGGGTAGCAAAGATGATGAAGATAACGAACCAGACCCAGTGGTGGGTCCAGGAGATGGGGGAGAGTAGTAGCCCCAGCGCCGCAACCGCGCTGGCGGCCCCCAGGTACTGGCCCCGCCGGGCTAGGGAACGTGCTGCGAGGTAGGAAAGCACCAGAGCGGATACAGCAGAGATGACAAAGAGAACTGCTGCAATACCTGTGGGGAAGAGCATGGCCCAGGTGCCCAGTAGGTTGTAGTTGAGCGCTCCGGTGATGCTCCCTACCCGCCCGGATTCGAAGATCTTTTCAGTAAAGTATTCGCGGGCGATCTCAAAATCAACCGCGAAGCTGAGCACGATGCTGGCCAGGCCAGTGCCTACAAAGCGGGCGAGTGATTTCCAGTCGCGGGTTGCCAGAAAGAGCAGACCAAAGACAGCCGGGGTGAGCTTGATGCAGGCGGTGATGGCAATCAGGATTCCGTGCCAGCGGGTGTTCTTCAGGTAGATAACGTCGGTCAGAATGAGTAGGACCAAGAAGAGGTTAATCTGCCCCAGCTCCATGTTAAAGCTGATGGGGAAGAACTTGAGCAGCAGAGGAGTGAGCCACAAACCTGCCGCCAGAGCTGGGCGCTTGCTGACTCCCATACCCCGGCAACTCAGGTAGACCAGGCTAACCAGAGCCGCCACGTTGCAGATGAGGAAGATCGGCCCGGCTGTTTGGGCATTGGTCAGCAGAACAAAGGGCGTAAAGACCAGGGCGGCAAAGGGCGGGTAGGTGAAGCCGTAGACCTCCTCGGGCGGTAAGGCCCAGTCATAGAGCCTGCCGGTTTCCAGCCAGTGAGCTACCCCGCCGTAGTAGACCTGAAGGTCAAAGAAGTGCCGGGCCTGCATTTTCTCGTCCCAGAGGAAGGGATAGATACTGAGCACTGTGAGAGCCAGGGCTGTGGCTAAGGCCCATCTGCTGGTGAGCGCCCGCGCAAGGCTTACGCCGATGCTCGGTAGGGTTGGCTCAGCGGGACGATTGGGCATAGCAACCTCTGGGTGTGGGAAAGCAAGTACGGTCAATGATTTTACCGGCTTACCGGGCTAAAGGCTCCGAGCCAGTGAGCGGTGTGGCTTACCCGGGGTAAGTGGTTTCCCTGTGGAGTTTACCTGTGGGGTCTCTCTAAGTTGCGATACCGCTAGACTGGAGGGGTGACTGAACAGCAACTACTTGGCCCCCACCAAATCCGCGACCTGGCCGACCGCTTAGGCATCCGTCCCACCAAGACCCTGGGGCAGAACTTTGTGATTGACCCCAACACCATTCGTCGTATTATTGCGGCGGCCAATATCGGCCCCGACGAGACGGTGGTGGAGATTGGCCCCGGCCTGGGTTCCTTAACCCTGGGCATACTGGATGCCGCCAAGGATATGGTCGCTGTAGAGATCGACCCGCCCCTGGCCCAAGAGCTCCCAACAACTATTGCCGCTATGCGCCCCGGCTCCGAGAGCCGGATCGATGTAGTACTTTCCGATGCCATGAAAGTGACCGAGCTACCCCGCAGGCCCAGCGCCCTGGTGGCTAACCTGCCCTACAACGTCGCTGTGCCTGTTCTGCTTCACATGTTTGCGACTTTCCCCTCTATTGAACATGCCTTGGTCATGGTTCAGGATGAGGTAGCTGACCGCCTATCGGCTCAGCCCGGCTCTAAAATTTACGGTGTACCGAGTGTGAAAGCCAACTGGTTTGCTGAGGTCTCTAAGGCCGGTGTTATTGGTACCAATGTTTTCTGGCCTGCCCCCAAGATCAAGTCCGGGTTGGTATCCTTCAAACGCCGCAAAGAGTTACTGTCTGACCTGCCGCGTGAGGAAGTTTTCGCTATTGTCGATGCCGCTTTTGCTCAGCGTCGTAAGACCCTGCGGGCCGCGCTTGCGAGCTGGGCGGGTTCTGCTGCTCGTGCCGGGGCTGTGCTTGAGGCCGCAGAGATTGACCCGCAAGAGCGCGGTGAAAAGCTGGATATCCACGACTACATCAAGATTGCCCAAGCGGCGCGGCAGGTACCCGCAGAGGGTTTCTCGGTCTCTACCGGTGGTGAGCAATGACCGTGCTGAGCTGCTCTGCAACTGCCCCCGGCAAGGTTAATCTGTATTTTGCAGTAGGACCTCTGCGCGCTGATGGCTACCACGAGGTAGCCTCTCTATACGCAGCGGTAGATGTTCTAGAGCGGGTAACCGTTCGTTCCGCTAAGGCCCCGGGTATTACCCAGTCTTTGAGCGTAACTCCCGGCTCACCCGTGGCAGAGCAGGTGGCTGCTGGTACTTTTGACCCGGCCCTGGTCCCGCTGGATGCCAGTAACCTAGCCTACCGGGGAGCTTTGGCCGTGCTCCAAGAGCAGGGACTCAGGCTGCAAGATATCTCGGTGGAAGTCCACATTGAGAAGGCGGTGCCGGTGGCCGGTGGCATGGGAGGCGGCTCAGCTGATGCGGCGGCCGCCATGAAAGCTATGAACGCCTATCTGGTGCAGGCAGACCTGGTGCAGGATTCTGTTCCCCGGGAGCGTTTGCTAGAGCTAGCGGCCTCTCTAGGGGCGGATGTGCCCTTTGCCCTGCTTGGCGGTTTAGCCGTGGGTTTGGGCCTGGGGGAGAAGCTCACCCCTCTTGAAGTGCCGGAAGGTACAGAGCAGCTTTGCTTTGGCTTCTGCCCTGCTTCGGCGGGCTTATCGACACCTGCGGTTTTCCGTGAACTGGACGCGGGCAGGGAAGCCGGGCGCTACCCGGCACCGGACCCTGTTCTGGAGGTACCTGCTACCCTGATTGACGCCTTGACCTCACAAGCTCCCTTGGCTGAGCGTCTTCCCATCATTTCGAGCTTGCTCCGCAATGACCTAGCCGCACCCGCTAGCAGTCTTCTGCCCGAACTCCAATCGACCCTGGAAGGGCTAGCCCACCAACCGGGTGTAGCTGCCAGCTTTGTGTCCGGCTCCGGACCAACCGTTGTAAGCATCCGTGGAAGAACGAGAGCCACAGGCTAAGAAGCGCTTGAAGTCTTAGATTCTATAAATCTGCTTCATGCTTACGTTGTAGGCGTATCTTTGAGATCACAAGGGTGATCCAAGAAGCGATAAGGAGCGGCTGGAGCACTAGGTTAATGTTTTGCGGTGTCAGGGCAATATTAAAGAAAGCTGCTGTGTTTTCTGGGGTGTCTACAAAAGAGAATGCGTTTTTAAGTCCGTCAAAAATAAACTGATAGACAGCAAGATAAATGGTTAGCCACTGTATGAAGTATTCAGATATTTCAATTTCTTTCATGTCAGGGCTATGCCGAGGAAATCTTTCAAAAAATTTTGCCCTAACCCAAAAGTGGACAATAGCTGTTATGAGAATAAGTATTGCGATCCCTAGCAAAAAGTTTCCGCCATCAAACTTATAGCTACTGAAACCCACGTTCAGCATGTCGTCTTCAAGCGGTACTGGGGCAGCCGGGTCCTGTGTACACCAGGTGTAGAGCGCAAGACCAGCCAAAAGAATTATAATCTGCCCGCTGAGAATCAAAGCTGAGGTCACTAAAATAATCAGCATATGGGCCAGAACCGTGATAAATGAATAATCATCATTGGAATCCCGAAATTTTTTGGGATTCGAGAGTCTGCCCACCAGGTAGAGCAAGGATAGTAATACTATTAACTGAATTACGAACGTCATGAAGTCATCAACCTAAACCAAAATTACTAGTAGCGGAAACCAGGGGGATAAGACCTCAAGAGGTTAAGGGATGCAGTTTTCAAGAAATGCCCTGGCGGAAAGTCCATCAACCTTTAGGGGCCCTCCAATTGTTTCCTGGCCAGTACTAATTCCCCTCAACCCTATCCGCAAGTTCTAGCCAGCGTATTTCTAGTTCTTCGACCTCGTTCTGGATTGCCTCTTGCTGGGCGCCCAGCTCCGCCAGACCGGTGTAGTCAGACTGGTCGTGAACCGTCATTTTCTCAGCCAGCTTCTGCCTCTGTTCGGCCAGTTTGGTGAGCTTACGGTCAATCTGGTTGATTTCCTTCTGGGCGGCCCTCAGCTCTGCGCCGCCCACCTTAGTAGCGCTGCTTTCTGCAGACCCCTGCTTACCTAGGGGCGACGAATCAAGGGCAGTCTGGGCAGGGTGAGCCGCCGCCTGTGCCGACATGAGCAGATACTGGTCAATCCCACCGGGCAGGTGTGTGAACCTGCCGTCAAAGAGGGCGTACTGCTGGTCGGTGACTCGCTCCATTAGGTAGCGGTCGTGCGAGACTACCAGCAAGGTGCCGGGCCAGGTATCAAGAAGATCCTCCATAGCTGCCAGCATGTCCGTGTCCAGGTCGTTGGAGGGCTCATCAAGAATGAGTACGTTGGGTTCATCCAACAAAATGAGCAGCAGCTGCAGGCGGCGCTTCTGCCCACCCGAAAGATCCTTCACCGGGGTTGAAAGCTGAGCAGAGGTAAAGCCGAGCCGTTCAAGAAGCTGGCCGGGAGTCATCTCCTTACCACCGGTCACATAGGTGCTGCGCTTGCGCCCAATGATATCGGAAACCCGCTCGTGAGCCACTTCTGTGAGCTCATCGAGTTGCTGGGTCAGGGTAGCCACCTTGACCGTCTTACCGTGCTTGACCCGGCCACGGGTCGGTTGCACAGCACGGGTGATCAGGCCCAGCAGAGTCGACTTACCGGCCCCATTGACGCCCATAATGCCGGTGCGCTCACCTGGGGCTATTCTCCAGGTGACCTTTTTGAGGACATCCTTGGTGCGGGTTGGGTCTTGGGTATCGGGGTAGCTAACATCCACATCCTCAATATCGACCACGTCCTTGCCCAGGCGTGCTACCGCCATCTGGGAGAGCTCCACAGTGTTGCGGACCGGGGGGACATCAGCAATGAGAGCATTGGCCGCATCGATACGGAACTTGGGCTTGGAGGTGCGGGCCGGGGCGCCGCGACGCAACCAGGCCAGCTCCTTGCGCATCAGGTTCTGGCGTTTAGCTTCGGCAGTTGCGGCCTGACGGTCGCGTTCAACGCGCTGGAGGATGTAGGCGGCGTAGCCACCTTCGAAAGGTTCTACCAGTCCGTCGTGGACTTCCCAGGTGCCGGTGCAGATTTCATCCAGGAACCAGCGGTCGTGGGTGACTGTCAGCAGGCCTCCGGCATTCTTGGGCCAGCGGTTTTTGAGGTGCTGGGCTAGCCAGGTAATGGCTTCAACATCGAGGTGGTTGGTAGGCTCATCGAGCATGAGCACATCCCAGTCACCGGCTAGCAGCGCTGCAAGGGCTACGCGTCGGCGTTGACCGCCTGAGAGTGACTCAACTGGCGCATTCCAGTTCAGGTCAGAGACCAGGCCGGCGATGACGTCGCGTACCTTGGGGTCAGATGCCCATTCGTATTCGGGGGTATCGCCCACAATTGCCTGACCCACGGTCAGGGTGTTGTCCAGGATATCAGCTTGGTCAAGGTAGCCAATTCGTGTGCCTGAGCGCACTGTGACCTTGCCGGAATCTGGGGCCAAGCGCCCGCCCAGTAGGGAAAGCAGAGTGGATTTACCGTCACCGTTGCGGCCCACGATGCCGATGCGGTCACCCTCGTTGAGGCCTACGGTGATGCCCTCAAAGATAGTGCGGGTAGGAAATTCGATATGCAGCTCTTCGCCGCCTAATAGATGGGCCATATTTTTATTATTCCTTAGCGAGAATTTTTCGTTCTTGAATGAGAATCTGGCTCATGTCAGACATATCCTGGTTCAGTTTTTTGGAAGTAATGCCCATATGATCAAAGAGAGACGAAAAACGGTGCCTCCAGTCAAAATTCTCTAACGAATTGAGTATATTAATGCTTGCTTGCTTTCTTGAGAAAGAATCTAAGGCTTCACTAATCTGCTTCATTCCGCGTCTGATATCGTCTGGAGATATATCGACGGTTGCGGTATCCCATAACAGGTCCCTGGACGAAGCCGAATCTGGTTTTTGGCCAACGACAACTGCTCCCCATGCCAGCGCATCGAGCCAGCGCCCCGTAATATAGTCCTTGGTTGGATGGGTGTAATTTCTTGGGCTTACTTTGACTGAAAAAGCCAGGACAGATTTTGTTTGACTGAGCGCATTATTGAGCATCTTGGCTGAAGCATCTGCTGATTTTCCAAATCCGGGGCGCCCCTCAAAGATAAGTCCATGTTCCTGGGCTACTTGGGCAGTTATAGCATCATTTTTCCATGCAACTGGTTGTCTGCCGACCCGGAGTAAATCGGTTGTCTTATGTTCCACAGATGCCAAACGATCTGAAAGGTTTGACCACACATCCGTACCCCATTGCAAAATGCCGAGGGATTCAACGCCTGCTCTGCGCCAATCTTCTAGATCAGCTGGGTCAGTAACAAAGATTTTCGTATAGGTTTGGTTACTACGCGCGATACGGGGTATTCGCTCAGTCCAAAAACTGTCTATAACCCAGCCAAAGCAAGCAGAATACTGTTTCAAAAAAAGATGATTTTGGGCGATAGCGTTTAGCTGCCCAGGATCGTAAGCAATGACTAGAGCCTGCCGTTTTCCGCCCTTTCTTCGAGGAATCATCCCCAGGAGCCGGGTCGAGAGTGATAAGGATGAACTGGTGTCAAGCAGAATCGGTTGAGTTTCCAGGTAGCCGCATAGCAAATCTGCCATAGATAGTATGGGTGCCCAACCTGGTTCTTTTGGAACGGCCACATAAACATCTACTGGTGAGATCACATCTACCTCCAAATCACTGTATGTTGTGGCCTGCATTTAGTCTTCAAAATGTCACGCTGCCACCACACTAGGCTACAGCCTTAGGGAACATGAGGAGGTAAAAATAAGGAAAACAGCATGCGGGTATTGGGCTAGATCCCCAGAGTGTTAGCCCACCACCAAGCTGTGATTTGCAGGTAGAATCTCTATGGGCGGCAGGTGTCTGGCCTAAACAAGAGAGATTGAGCGGAGTGCAATGATAAGTTTTGGGGTTTCCTCGCTACTGAGAAAAGTGGGGGATCGAACAGATCCTGAACCGGATCATGCATATACAAAAAAAGAGGTCTTGTTCGTCTGTACCGGTAATATAGCCCGTTCCGCCAGTGCCCAATATCTGGCAGAGGCAATGCTAGAGGATGGCTCTACTTGGACTTTTAATAGTGCCGGTACCGGTGCAATGGTTGGGGCAGGGGTTGCCCGCCATATTGATATCGAACTCGCTCAACGTGGTGCTCAGTACGATCAGCACCTTGCCAAACAAATCACGGAACGCCTGGTCAGAGAGTCAGCTCTTGTGCTGGTCATGGAGAAAGAGCACCTGGACTGGATCGTGCATGAATGGCCCCAGTACCGTTCAAAGGTTCACCTGCTATGCCAGATGGCCAGGGTGCAGAAGCAAGCAGGCAAGCGCGTTGACCCGGTTGCTTTCATGATGCAGTATGACGAAGAACCTCTTGCCCAAGACGAGGTTGCTGATCCTTACCTGCGTGGACCAGAGGCCGCCAAGGTAGCTGTCCAGCGAATTCAAGAAGCACTGGATATTGTCGTGCCCTGGCTAGGGAATTAGCAATTTATCAGCTACCCGGTAGCTTTCAGAAAGTTCTTATTTAGCACCCTAACTTTATCTTTGCTACTATGGTCTAAGTCTGCTCCTGCTCAACCCAGCATGGGACTGAGCTAGGGCAGCCCTATTCCGCCATGGTGTAATTGGCAACACAGCGGCCTTTGGAGCCGTTATTCAAGGTTCGAGTCCTTGTGGCGGAGCTCAACCACCCCGGTGCCTTCATGGCATATTTTTGGGGTATCACTCACTTGAGGAGTTCCATACAGTGACAGTAGTTACATCAGCCCCATCTGCCGTGATCGTTCTGGCTGCGGGGGCCGGAACCCGTATGAAGTCATCAACTCCCAAGGTTATGCACCCTATCGGTGGTCGCTCCATGGTGGAGCACGCTGTTGCCGTGGCGCGGGAACTTGAACCCAAGAACCTTGCCGTTGTTGTACGTCACCAGCGTGACAAGGTGGCTGAGCATGTCACCGCCTTTGATGCGCAGGTCACCATCATCGATCAGGACGAGATTCCCGGAACCGGCCGCGCTGTAGAGGTCGGCCTGCTGGGCCTTGACTCCGAAGTGGGTCAGGTAGAGGGGACGGTCGTAGTAACCTACGGCGATGTTCCCCTGCTGAAGACCGAAAGTCTGCGTAAGCTGATCGCCTTCCACGAAGAAGGTAAAAACGCTGTCACTGTTCTGACGACACACCTTGAGGAGCCCGGATCCTACGGCCGTATCGTCCGCAACGAATCAGGCGAAGTCACTGCCATCGTTGAAGCTAAAGATGCCACCCCTGAACAGCTTGCCATCACCGAGATTAACTCTGGTATTTATGCTTTCGATGCCACTGTTCTGCGTAACTCGCTAACCCGCGTCACCACCGATAACGCTCAGGGCGAGAAGTACATTACCGATGTCCTATCCATTGCTCGCGAAGACGGCCACCGCACCTCGGCACTCGATATCGAGGACCGTTGGGAGGTAGAAGGCGCTAATGACCGTGTTCAGCTGGCTCAGCTGGGTCGCAAACTCAACGACCGCATTACTCATGGCCACATGGTCGGTGGTGTCACCATTGTTGACCCCGAGAGCACATGGATTGATGTCACCGTAACCATCGAAAACGATGTCACCATTCTTCCCGGCACGCACCTCAAGGGAACCACCCACATCGCTACCGGCTCCGTGATTGGCCCAGACACCACGCTCACCAACGTCAAGGTAGGGGAGAAGGCCACTATCTCACGCACCGAAGGCTACGACTCAGAAATTGCAGACGGTGCAAGTGTTGGCCCCTTCGCCTACCTGCGCCCCGGCACCAAGCTCGGTGTCAAGGGTAAGATCGGTACTTTCGTGGAAACCAAGAACGCAGAGATCGGTGCCGGATCTAAGCTCCCCCACCTGTCCTATGCTGGCGACGTCACCATCGGTGAGAACTCCAATATTGGAGCCGCTTCAGTGTTCGTTAACTATGACGGTGTGAATAAGTCCCGCTCAACCGTGGGAAGTAACGTTCGCATGGGTTCAGACAACATGTATGTTGCTCCCGTAAACATTGGTGACGGGGCGTATTCTGGTGCTGGAACCGTTATCCGCAAGGACGTACCCGCTGGGGCTCTTGCCATCAACGAAGCTCCCCAACGCAATATCGAGCGCTGGGTCATTGAAAAACGCGCTGGAACAGAGGCTGCCCAAGCCGCCGAGGCGGCTTTGGCGCAGCAGCCGGCACAGCCTGAAAAGGAAAGCGATAAGCAGTAATGACTGAGATTACGAATCCGGGCGAAAAGAAGATGGCCTTGGTCTCCGGGCGTGCCCACCCCGAACTGGCTGAGCAGATTGCTGCTGAGCTAGGAAACGAGGTTCTTCCCTCATCTGCCTACACTTTTGCTAATGGGGAAACCTACGTCCGATTCAACGAATCGGTACGCGGTAAAGATGCTTTCGTGATTCAGTCTCACCCGGCACCCATTAACGATGCCCTCATGGAACAGCTGATTATGATTGACTCGCTCAAGCGAGCATCCGCCCGTTCCATTACTGTTGTTTCTCCTTTCTACCCTTACGCCCGCCAGGACAAAAAGCATAAGGGCCGCGAGCCCATCTCAGCCCGTCTGGTTGCAGATCTTTACAAGACTGCTGGTGCTGACCGTCTGATGAGCGTTGATCTGCACACCGCGCAGATTCAGGGCTTTTTTGACGGTCCTGTGGATCACCTCATGGCTATCCCGCTTCTTGCTGAGCACGTTGCCAGCAAGGTAGACACCTCAAACGTTACTGTTGTTTCCCCCGATACCGGCCGTGTACGTGTCGCTGAGCAGTGGGCAGAGCTCCTGGGCGGTGCACCTCTGGCTTTCGTTCACAAGACCCGCGATATTAACGTCCCCAACCAGGCTGTTTCTAAGACCGTGGTGGGCGATATCAAGGGCCGTACCTGTGTTCTGATTGATGACATGATTGACACCGGCGGCACTATTGCCGGTGCGGTCAAGGTCCTTAAGGACAATGGCGCTAAGGACGTTATTATCGCGGCAACCCACGCGGTTTTCTCTGAGCCTGCTGCTGAAAGGCTAAGCCAGTGCGGTGCTAGTGAGGTTGTTGTTACTAATACCCTGCCACTGCGCCCCGAACAGAAGTTTGAGAACCTGACCGTGCTTTCCATTGCCCCCCTGCTGGCACGCGCTATCAAGGAAGTCTTCGATGAAGGCTCTGTCACTAGCCTCTTTGATGGTCGGTCAAACTAAGCTTGGTCGGTAAATGCTCAGGGGCTGGGTCTTTGACCCGGCCCCTTCTGTTTTAAAATGAGTCTTATCTGTTTCTGGACTAGCTAAGAGCACCGTACTAGGTGCCGATAATGTGCCAAGTAAAGCAGATATCGTATTGGGTGAGAATATGAACGTAGCGTTGAAATAGATAACAATTTTTTGTGATACTTGTCTGCTCTGCACCAGTAGAGATAAAAAACGTGTTGTTGCTGAATTCCTTAGATTAGACTGTAGTTCGGTTGAAATTTTCCCTGCCAGATTGCTTTTAGCTGCTCTGCGCGGGGGAGTCCGTCCTCCTTTTGTAGTTTCTGAAAGACAGGTATCTATTCTTGAAAGTAATCCAGCGGGTGCGCCAAGAGCTGGGGCAACTGAGCTATACGGTAAAACAGTACGCAAGCCTTAAAGCAATCAAACGGCAGATTGCAGCTATCCGCCAGATTCACTTTCACAGTGCCCTCCCGCCGGTCAGCGTAGGGCGTAAAGAGCTCTGGGCTATTACGGTGGTCAAGAACGAATTGGATATTTTGCCGCACGTTATTGACCACCTATTTAAACAGGGTGTCGATAAGATACTGATTGCCGATAACCAGTCTGACGACGGTACCTGGGAATACCTATGTGAACGGTCAAATAGAGATCAGCGTCTTCTAATCGCCCGCGATGTGAACCCAGTTCATGCACAGTCAGAAAAGATGACCTATATGGCTCATCTGGCCTGGCAGCGAGGTGCCCGCTGGATTATCCCTTTTGACGGTGACGAGTTCTGGTACGCCGAAGGCAAGAGCCTTAAAGAATACTTTTTGAGTACCGACCTATCTGTTGTGTACGCCGGGTTCCACCACACGGTGCCGGTCGTTGATTCCCCGCAGGACATAGTACGAACAGAACTGGTTATGGATAGCGCCGACTCTTTCCCCGGTAAGGTAGCTTTCCGTTCGCACCCGTTTGTGGTTATTATTCCGGGGAACCATAATGTGACAAGGCTTGGGCAGCGAGGGCGCGGCCTGGATATTTTGCATATCCAGTACAGGGGAGTGGAGCAGATTATCCGTAAGGTCCGCCAGGGTACAACCAGCTCAAAGCTCACCCAGGAAGACCTTTCGTGGTTTGCTCCGCATTGGGAGGCCGGGAGCAAACTAACGCGTGATGAAATTCAGGAAGTCTGGGAGAATATCTCGAATGGTCGCCCCGATGAACGGATCAAATTTGCAGCAGAAGGCCCCATGCGCAGGGGCAAGTTTTTAATCTGGAATACCTGGGACCCAGATAGTGAGCATCATCAGAACTCTTAACCTTAAAATGAAGTAAATACTCCGCCCGGTAGCTAGAATCCTAGCCACTGGGCGGAGCTATTTTATGCAAGAACAGGCGGAGATTTTTCTCTTAAAGTGTTCTAAGCACGGTCTAAGGAACCTAACTCGACAAGCTTGGCAAATTCGGGGCTCTTTTTCTGAAGCTCCACGAAACTGCCTGTAGCGCTGACTTTTCCGTCTTTCATATAGACGATAAGATCAGCGTTTTTTACGGTTGAAAGTCTATGCGCTACAACAACAACGGTGACCTCTCCGTGGAGGCGATCAATCGTTTCGGTAATCTTTTTCTCTGTCAAATTATCGAGAGCAGAGGTTGCTTCGTCTAGAACCAGTAGGGCAGGGTTTCTATACAAGGCTCGGGCAATGCCCACCCGCTGGCGCTGACCGCCAGAGAGACGGCTACCACCTTCACCACACTCGCTATCTAACCCCTTGGGTAAAGAGGCAACTAAATCATCGAGCTGGGCACGACGGACTGCATCTTTTAGACGTACCGGGTCGGTGGTATCACTGTCAAATACGATATTCTGTTGAAGAGACCAGCCAGACATGTAAACATCCTGAGCGACCATCGAGACGTTTTCTTGCCAGCTACGCACATGTGACTGGATATCCACTCCATCTGCTAATACTTGACCTTGAGTGGCGGGCAGAAGCCCGAGAATTAAATCAACCATTGTAGTTTTGCCTGCACCAGACCCCCCCACAAAAGCAACGGAGGTTCCAAAAGGAATCTTTAGATTCACGCCTTTGATGGTTTCTTCCTCAGCCCCAGGAAAGCTAAAGTGAACGTCTTTAAGCTCAATCTCGTGATGGAAAGGTAGGCGTTCCAGATACTCATGTTGAGTGGGAAGGGGGCGATACTGGGTGTATAACTCATCTAAAACTACGTCCAAAGACTTGGAGCCCAGGCTAATGTTATTAGTCGATGAGATAATAAGTGCTATGTTGGGGAGCAATCTGAAACCTGCAGCAACCAACAAGGCCATAGCACCTAGAGCAGCTGGCCCATCCGCTGAGAGGAACATGTAAGCAAGTAGACCACCAACAGCTAGGATAAAAAGAATCTCTAATAAATATTTAGGGATAGACGATAGGAAGGACGCGAAACGTGCCGCGTAGGCACCTTCACGTGCAGCCTGCCGGTAATGGGTCGTAAAATACTCTTCAGTATGCCGTAGAGTAATTTCCTTAAATGCTCCCAGCCCATGTAGCGCGCGCAGGTAACCTTGCACAGAAGCAGTCATAATTTGTTCGCCTGCTGCTAAGGTGCGAGAACGAATGATTCGCCCGTAGATAAAACTGGCTACACTGAAGTAAACGAGGATAGCTAAAGTAGGGAGAGGGACGGCTAT
Source organism: Rothia sp. CCM 9416 (assembly GCF_048513535.1). NCBI lineage: Bacteria > Bacillati > Actinomycetota > Actinomycetes > Micrococcales > Micrococcaceae > Rothia > Rothia sp. CCM 9416. Next base: position 153,916 of record NZ_JBLXXR010000001.1, read on the forward strand.
CAATAGTGCTATCAGAATGGCTAGAGTTGTAATAAGAGCGTTAGATAGCCCAAGGAAACCACCAACTACCAGTGAATAGACCTGCGCTGTGGCATCGTTCATAGTGCGGATCATCTCCGCAGTGGTGCGTTGCCGGAAAGAGCCCCACGGCATGGACATGAACTGCTCCATGAGGCGTGATGAAGTCTTTACCCTTTGGTTGGCTAGGAACCCTGATTGCCTCCAGTTGAACCACATGGTGAGTAAATCTTTTGTAATGAAGATTAAAATCAGCGCAATTACAAGGACTAACCCCTGGCCTGAAGGCTGGTCTATGCCCAAGGCTTCTAACGAATTTTTGAGAAATCCGGGTATAGCGTTTTCCTGCCCCATAGCGAGATTGATAAGAGGTAGAACAAGGACAATGGCAATGGTTTCTGAGATAGCCAGAACTGAAGAGAGAATCGCGATAATAACGAGAGTTCTTTTAGCTTTTTTATCAAAAAGATTCCCCATCTTCTTGAAATTAGTGAGGAGGGGGGAACGTTTCATATTTTATATTCCTTGAAAGGGGGCGATGTTCTGCGGTAGGGAAGGACCTGGATAAATAACTTATCGATACCCTCAATGACGGATCCGAATGTACGGTCAAAAAATATCTTCCAGAACTTGCGTAGAGCTCTTTCAGCATATCTGTTAACGCAATAGGAAAGAAGCATGAAGATAGCTAGCTGGAGCACGACAAAAAGCAAAAAAAGCTCTGGGCGGACAAGCTTTGCCCACATGCTTATGGCCATGTAACCCAAATGTGCGTGTAGGAGATAGAGCGGGTAGGTCAGATCGCCCGCTAGCCTTGAGTGAGGTATTTTAATGAACCGGATCCTGGGTATAGCGTTAAGCATCAGAATGGCGAAGAAACATGTAACCAAAAGAGCCACCACAATTGAAGAATAGTTGCGGTGATGGATAGCCTCCAATAATTTGGAATACCCAACTTCACTGCTGATGGTGCAGAGCCAGGCACAAGATATCGCTAGTAGCTTGAAAACAGAGCGATGCCCGAAAACGTAGCTGGCGATAAGGGCTCCCCCAATGAAAGCTGGGAAGGGGCGAGAAGTGATGAAGTAATCCTGATGACGTATGAGGAACTCATCGGCCGCGCAGAGGAAAGCCCACCCAATCATAATGGGGGTCAGATAGTTTGCCAGCCCTATGAGCATGATGAGCAAGACAATGAAATAGAAGAAAAGTTCAAACCCTAGAGTCCAGTAAGCCCCATCCACATAATCTTGGCCTAGCAAATTTGGAACCATCGTTAGATTGGCAAAAAACTGGGCGGGACCCTGAATATCCATTCCACGTCCTGGGCGTACTAACAAAGCTACAGCTGTTGTCAGGAGCAGACAGACCCAGAAAGCTGGGTAGAGTCTAGTTAGACGAGCCGTGACATACTGACGAGCGGTTTTACTCTGTATCGAGTAGGAAATAACAAATCCACTAATCAAGAAGAAAAGGGTAACTCCCCAGTATCCATACTGAGTTACTTGGGAGATGCTCGGAGGATGGTCTATCGTACCAATCTTCCCATTGTTAATTCCGTTGAAAGTCCAGTGGAAAAAAACTACCATCACCGCTGCAACCAGACGGGTGGTATCGAGTAGTTCTAGCCTTTTCATAATGGCTCTCTATCTATGGACGATACTGGTGAACAGGAAGAGTGAGGGGCAGAACGTGGGGGGTCGGCAGAAGCTGCGGTATACGTTGTAGGGTACTCCGAAGATTTTCCTGTGTTGCCTTAACTAAGGCAGAATCAGGACTCTGAGCGATACGCTTGAGCGAATCGGGATTTAAGAGGTTCTCTATCGAATCGAAACGCCCCTCGATTTTCCCTTGCGGATCTACGACAGAAGAATAGTCCCGGAATTTAAAGGTGGCACCGGCGAGTACTGGCTCTGGCAGAGCCCATGCAGCCGGAACTCCTAGGGCATCTGCACAGATAAGACCGTGCAGGGAAGTTGTTAACACGTATCTAGCTTGTGCGATTTGCTCTACAACTTTAAGGGGGGAGTTACCTACGTCGATAATTTTTAGTGATCGGCGAGATGCTTCTTCTCTGAGCCCATGCACCCAGTCTTCTTGTTGGTGGCTAAAATGAGGAATGACAGCTATATCCACGGTAGCGGCTTTACGCTTCACATAATCAGACATCAGCAGGCCAGGATCACCTACAGTAGTGGCGTCTTTAGATAAGCCTAATGCTGCCCGGGTTAGATGACCGCGTACTCCCAGAAATTGTGCATGCGGGAGATTGGTCTCTTCGTGCTCATGCATCTTGCCAGAGCCCCAGATAATCCCATTGTAGTCTTCACCCAGGAGTTCGAGAACGGACCCAGCCCCCAGTAAATCGGCAGACTTGGCGGGTTTAAGAATCGGTGCTATCCCCATCTGGCGTAAGAGGAAAGGGGTAATAAGATCCCCGAAGTTAGGTGTATCGTTCCACCAAAAAGCCCGTGCATACTGGGCAGTTGGATAAAAGGAAGGGCGGAACATATCCGGAATGAGGCGAGTCAGGGTAGAGGCTCGTTTTTGAAGCAGGCTCGTATTAACCAAAGGGGCTCCTGTAACTTATGTACGCGACATTCCTGTTTAGGGAGTCGAAATTACTTTTAATTTTATGGGGTGTCTGTGCTTGTTATCTACTTAGACCGGAATATACCTGGAAAATCTTGGGGGGAAGAAAAAATTTAGGTTTAATCCTCTAAATGCTTTACAGAACTGAAATTCCAGGAGGTAACTTCTCCCACCGGCTAGGTAGTGGTTCAGTAAGCGGAATGAGATTGCCAGACGGTTTCCAAGCAATATCTTCTTCGACCTTTTCCCCGGTTATTAGTCTACTCCAGACTTGCCGAAGCTCATCGCTGCTGGCAAAGCTCAGAGATCTCCAATGGTACCCCAAGTGCTCGGGTAGGTCTGTGAGTTGTAGCGCGGCAGATCCTTGTCGAATTTTACGCTCGAACTGCTCAAAGCTCCGCCAAGGCCGGTGCAAAATAGCGATTTTGCTTGTGCCGGTTTTTCCCGGCCCTATCAGGCTGTGATTACCCATAGCCACCACAAAGGGCCTGTTGGGTTTGAAACAGATTTTGGCTTCCTGGTGCGGGGTAGCATCTACTTTCCAGGACCCATCGGGTTGGGGAAACTGATTATAGATCAGTGCCTCCAAAATCGGCTCTCGTGCCACAGCTAAAGCACTAGCAAGCGACCCTGCAGTGCCGAACCAGAACTCGTCAGCATCAAAAGGAACAATCCACGTGGCACCGTGTTCTTTTGCTTTATCTGCTAGCCATGTCATCTTCTCCGACTGGTAGTAGGCCGGTTCGTTATCGGTGCCAACACTGATAGGGTGAGTGCGCGCTAAGTCGTGAAGGATCTCAACGGTCTTGTCTTCTGAACCGTTATCGACAATGATGATATGGTCAAGCCCCTGGTCAAGCAGGTGCTTAACAGCCTGCTCGATAACATCCGCCTCATTCTTGACCATAGCGATACCCCAGATTCCCGGCACACGGGGGAGTGGGGGGAGCGTAAAGGTGTGGTTGAGTGAGCTGTAGCGACTAACAAATTCATATGAACGACGGATTGCCCGCGCTTTCTGAGCTATCTTGATTTGTTGGTTTACAAGGTAAGCCTGATGCTTGATCTGTTTAAATGTGTGAGTAAGGTTCATCTCAGTTTTCTTCGCTCTCTAACCAGGTCTCAACTCCTGGCGGGGGCGTGACCACATTCCAGTTAGCGAGGTGTTGCATAGGGCGCTGACTGTCACCCAAAAGATTAGCTCGTTCATGGATATTAGGTATCCAGACCTGAGCTCCGTGTGTAAAGGATGCGATGTACCCTCCCCAGTAACCAAAAGTTGTATTGGTCAAAATAAGCCGGTGGCCTACAGCCACAAAAGCAAGGTCGGTAAATGTTCCAGGATTATCTTTATCGAACATAACTTTTCCGTAGGCTTCGAGGAAAGCTAGGTTTTCTTTGCACCAGCCAATGTCGTCGCTGGTCACAATGATGGTGTCAGCTGGTTTAACGTCTATGGCCTGTCGTATTGCTTTGGTAACGTAGCTGACAGTATCAATACCAAAGTCATGGTGAATCACAGGGTTGGAGTAGTAATCTCCTCGGCGAATATTGACGACGATACTTTCGCTCGTGACAACCTGCCGTGCCTCTTGAAGGCGCTGTGAGAAGGACTCAGAGGTCAGCAAATACTGCTCGATAAAGTCCGAAAAGTCATGGGCTGAGAAGTGCTTAGCAAGGTCTTGGTGAAAGGCAATTTTCCGCATGAACGAAAACTTGACATCTTGGGGTCTAACTGTGAGTTCTCGTAGCCGGGGAAACTCAGCGAGCCAGCTTTCCATTCCGGCTGACTGTTGGAGTCGTGTTGGAAGCCCGGAGCTTTGGGTCTGGGCGCGAGCGGCCATCCACTCGAAGAGCCAGTTCCCTCCTCGCGCAAAGGGAGGAGGAATGAGAACAGTATCGGGACCCCGGCGGATAGAGGTAAGAACTCGAGCAAAAACGGCCCGACCAGAGCCTTTGACTTTCTGGCTGATTGAACCTACCAGCGTTTTCTGACGGGTGTAATGCTTTTGGCGTTTCTCTTCTGCGCTAGTTGGCATTATTTATATACCTATATTTCTGATTCTTGAAATGGTTTATCTCCGACTTTACCGGGAGGAAGCAGGCTCAGAGGTGTGAGCGCTATTATGAGATTCATCTGACCTGGGTAGATGGCTCAACCGGGTAATACCTAACACAGTAAAAACTTCTCCTGAGGGGATTGGTTGCCATGTAAAATGGCAGTTGGACTATATATTTGGGGGTTTTCATTTTTCTCGGGATCCTATCATTTTAGTGTGCTGGCTCTGCACACACGGTCTTGTTAACTAGTACTGACGACTCAAACGAAGAGTGGGAGAGGTTCAGCGTTGGATATTTCTATCGTTATTCCGCACTACGGTTCAGCGGAGCCAACCCTTGAACTTATCGATGCGCTGAAGCACCAAGATACCGGCTACTCGTTCGAGATTATTGTTGCGGACGATTGCTCACCTGAGCCCTTCCCCCAGACCGAGGCAGTGCGCCTTGTCCGCCGGGAGGCAAACGGCGGGTTTGGTAGCGCTGTGAACTCAGGGGCTGCCGTAGCTACCGGCCGCTGGTTGTTTATCCTCAACAGCGACCTGACTCTCAAGCCCAACTTCTTGCAGGCTATGGTTGATTCCGGTGAGCGCCTGGGGCGTGCTCTGGTCAGCCCCCAGGTTGTTGACCACAAGGGTACTGGCCAGTGGGTGGGCCGCGCCTTCCCTACGACCTTTCACTATGTGTGGGAATGGTTCACACCCTTAGCGCGTTTCCGTTCAACTAACTTCTGGCACCGTATGGTGGGCCATGACCTCAAATGCACAACCGGAGCAGTCGTTGAAACCGATTGGGTTATCGGTGCCTGCATGATACTACCGACAGAGCTGTTCCTGGAGATGGGTGGCTTTGATGAGACATTCTTCATGAACTGTGAAGAGGTAGACCTGCAGCGCCGGCTGCGCGACCGGGGAGTTCCCCGAGTCTTTGATGGAACGATTACGGTCGAACACCTTGGCGGCGGTTCCAGCGGCGACAGTACTCGTCGTCGCTGTTGGCTTCTTGAGTCTCGCCTTAGATATGCGCAGAAATGGGATGAGCAGAAGAAGCTCATCGTTGCTTTGAAGCTGACCAGTTACGCTAACTTTGCCGTGAATAGGATTCGAGAAGTCCGGAGTCCCGGAGTTAAGGCAAAAGAAATACTGAACCAGGAACTCTCCTATCTCAAGGCGGCATCATGATAAGACGAACTATCGTTGAGAAAATGCTTTCCCTGCGGTGGATAACATCTAGCCTGATTTCTCGAACGCTCTATTCGGCGGCATTCAAAAAGTTTGCTGAAAAAACCGTCATTGTTTCGCCCCTGAAACTTAGAGGCCTAGAGAACATCAGCCTTGGTAAAGATGTCTCTATCTTTGAAGGGCGCTGGTTGCAGGCTGAAGCCGAGAGGGAACTAACGATGGGGGATAGCGTTTACGTTGGCCACCGGTGCCATATCCACGCCTATGACCAGGTTTCCATCGGATCTAATACAGTCATTGCTGATCAACTCTGCAGAACATCTGAAAGAAAACCTGGCTCAGGTATTGGGAACAGGTCCTATCTCAATCGGCGAATAGGTCTTGATCGGGCAGAATGCAGTGATTCTTGGCGGTGTAACTATCGGCGATAATAAGGTCGTGTGCGCGGGTGCCGACGTGACTAGAGATGTGCCTGCGGGTGCCACTGTAGCTGGGGTTCCGGCCCCGCGCCATCACTTCTCCATCTAACGCTTAGAAAGTTAATCTTATGAAAATTCTTATTACCGGCGGCGTCGGTTTCATTGGCCTTAAGGTAGCAGCCCACCTGGCAGAGCAGGGGCACACCCTTATTGCCCTCGATAACCTCCTTGAACAGGTCCACCAGGATATCGAGGCAGAAAAAGCGAAGTTCCCCGGTGAGATCATCGTGGGGGATGTGTCCGATCCAGCAGCCTGGGAAGCCCTGGAACCGGCCGATGCAATCATTCACCTGGCTGCTGAAACCGGTACCGCCCAGTCCATGTACGAAACCGAGCGCTACCGCCGTGTGAATGTGGAAGGCACCCGCCTGGCAGCCCAGTACGCCGTCAAATGGAAGGCACCGCTTATCTCGCTCAGCTCCCGCGCCGTCTACGGCGAAGGCTTTGAAGACCGCGGCACCACCGAAAACGATGACCACAACCCCCTCTCCGTCTACGGTGAAACCAAGTCCCAAGGCGAGCAGGCTGTCCGGGATGTTACCACCGGTAAGGTCCCCGCAACCGTTATTCGCCCCCAGAACGTTATCGGCCCCGGCCAGGCCCTGCACAACCCCTACACCGGTGTTCTCGCAGCCTTCCTAGCCCGCCTCCGCGAAGGTAAAAACCTCTCTGTCTACGGTGACGGTACCGCAACCCGCGACTTCATTCACGTAGAAGACGTCGCCCGTTTTATCGTCTGGGCTTTGGAAAACTCCCCGGCTATCGAAGAGTCACCGCGCACTCTGAACCTGGGATCCGGTGAGCGTATCACCCTGGACCAGCTGGCACAGTTCTCTATTGACGCTGTCCCCGGCGGTTCACAGTCCGTTATCGAGCACGTTGAGATTAAACGAGCTGGCGACATCAACCACGCCCTGGCCGATATGAGCTTCGCCTACTCCCTCGGTGCCCCCAAGGCCCGTTGGGCTGCGCGCGAATCTATCGCTGATTTCATTCACAAGTCTTGGACCGTTCCCGGCGCGAAAAGCGAAGCCTGGGATACCGCTCTTGAGGAACTTACCGAACGAGGGCTAGCCGAATAAATGAAGCAACCAAAACTTCTTTTGGTCTCTCCTGTTTTCTACGGATACTGGAAAACAATTGCTGATTCCCTCAGCAAGCAAGGCTACGAAGTCATTAGTCACCTGTACGATGTGCCCACTAACCTAGCTGAGCGCGTACGGAACAAGGCCCTGCACGATCTGCCGGAGCGTTTCCGGCCGGCATCGTTCGAGAACCTTGTCACCCATAAAGCCATCGCACGGCTTACCCAAGAGCGCCCCGACATCGTTCTGGTTGTTAAAGGCGATCAGCTAGGCGACGCCTGGTGGCATGTCCTCCAGGAATCCTGCACCCGGTATGCTACCTGGATGTACGACGAGTTACGGCGTATGCGCTACTCAGATAAGGACTTCGATCTGGGGTTGCTCGGCCCTATAGCCAGCTATAGCCCTTCGGACGTCCAGAATCTTAAAGGCCAGGGTTTTGATGCCGTGGAAATACCCCTAGCTTTTGACTCTGCCATGCATTTCAGGCCTCAGCCAAACCATGACATTACATTTGTGGGGGCCCGTTACCTGGGGCGTGAACAGATGCTGAACCAGTTGCAATCCGCTGGTGTCCCGGTGAAGGCCTACGGAAAACAGTGGTCGCGTCACTGGTGGGACGTTGCACGTAGCCGGAACTTGAAAGACTCAGGTGTGCCTGCAGGCCGCGACCTGGACCGGTCTGAGGCCTATGGCCTGATGGCAGGTTCCCCCGCAACCCTCAATATCCATGGGGATCAGGATGGCTTCACCATGCGTACCTTTGAGGCATCTGGTGTGGGCGGTCTACAAATCATTGACCGTACCGACGTTTCACGCTACTACGAGGTCGGAAGCGAAGTACTGGCATACGAGTCTGGGGATGAGCTCATTGAACTGTGCAAACGCATTTTGGCGGACCCGCAGTGGGCACAGCAGATTCGCGAGGCTGGGCAGAAACGTACCCTGGACGAGCACACTTTTGATCATCGCATCAAGGCCTTGGAGGTGCTGTGGAAGTAACCAAGTATGGTTTGAATATCCCTGAGGACCTAGCCACCTGGTACCAATGGCAGCAAAATGCAGATAGTGTACGCAGGCTTAAAGGTATGGCACGGAATCTGCCCACGATTGTTACGGGTCTGGTTTCAGGTTCTGGTGCTCCTGACGAGGAGGAGTTGGTCAGCGGGGTCCTGCATATTCGCGGCTGTGAACCCCAGGTTCTGGTGGTGTTAGATTCAACCTCACCTACGACTATGAGTTCTTTGGTGCGTCCCTTGGAGTTTCTCACCGATCTTCCAATGGCAGTATTTGCGCCGCAGGATGTCAGTGATTGTTTACCCGGTCAGGGTTGGACAACTCAAACGATTGTTGAAGCAGAGCTTTCCGAACTATGCACAGTGCAACAGGTACTGGCGGTAGGACACTACTTACCGCTAGGTGCTGCCGCCTACCGTTTTGCCCGACAACAAAAAGCCACCTACCTAGTGGTTCAACACGGACTCATCACGCCTTATGCCCCCCCGCTACCTGCCAACTGCACTTTGCTAGCTTTTTCTGATGATGACGCACGGTTTTGGATTTCAGGACGAAGCGATGTGGACTACCGCGTGGTGGGTTCTCAACTCTTCTATGATGCGGCGCAGAAAGCACCTCAGGTTGCTCAGCAGTCACTTCAAGATCGGCCTGTTTTCTTAGGTCAAATGCACGGGGCAGAACTACCCCGCTCCTCCTTTGTACGCGCTGGCTACACTTTTTGCCGTCAGCACGGAGCACCGTACAGGCCCCATCCCGGTGAAAAAGATAAATTGTCTGTACTTACCCATAGGTTGTGGGCCAAAATGGGTATAGAGATAGATTCTGGTCATCAGCCCCTCAACACGCTAAATTCCCCGGTAGTCTCTGTATTTTCAACGGGGGTCCTAGAAGCAGCTATTCGCGGGGTTCCAGCTTGGGTCTACCACCCGCATCCGCCGCAGTGGTTGCAGGATTTCTGGGAGCGCTACGGCATGAGCCCCTGGGGGAGCGAACCGACCCCGGCACCTCAGCTTCCGAGCCGTGAACCGGCGGAAACCATCGCACATATCCTCACTCAATCATTGGAGAACTAGACAGCATGCGTATTCTTTGCGTGATACCCGTTCGCGGCGGGTCTAAGGGAATCCCGCGCAAGAACCTCAAGCCTATCGCTGGGAAACCGCTGGTTGCCTGGACCATTGAGCAGGCTCTTGAGGCGCAGAAAGCTCTGGCAGGTGAACATACAGTAGACGTTGTGGTGTCCACCGACGACGCAGAACTGGCCGATACTGCCCGTGAATACGGGGCAGAGGTGCCCTTTATCCGCCCGGCCCACCTGGCTAAGGACACCACCGCAACCGAACCGGTGATTGAGCACGCGATTGATTTCTACACGCAGGACGGCAGACGGCCGGATGCGGTTATGCTCTTGCAGGCCACCAGCCCCGTCCGCCTACCCGGCACCCTGGAACGGGCTATCCGCCAGTTTGCAGACTCAGACTCGGACTCCATGGTGGGGGTCATCCCCATCGGCCCCTTCATCTGGGCGGCAACAGAGCCTCCGACAGCACAGTACGAAGTTATGAATCGGCCTCGCAGGCAGGAACTTACCCGTGAGACCTTCCGCTACCGCGAAAACGGGTCCATGTACATCACCAGCACAGAGCTCTATGAAAGCCTCCATAACCGTCTGGGCGGAAAGATTGAGCTCTTCATTCTCGATGAGGTAGAAGGCGTGGACATCGATGCCATGATTGACTTCTCCCTCGCTGAACACCAGCTTCTTACCACCCTCGCACCCTCGCACAAGAAAAAAGGCTAATCCCCCATGATTATCGAACGTAACATCACCCCCTACATCGTTTTCTCAGAGGACCCGGTTCTAACCGCCCTCCACAAAATCTCCGCTAACGGCCAGCGCATCATTTTCCTGGTCAATGAATCCGGCGTTCTCAAAGGCTCGCTATCCGACGGCGACTTCCGGCGCTGGCTGATTGCCAACCCCACCGCCTCGCTGGAAACCAGCGCCCTTGACGTCGCTCACCTGGGCGTCAAGACCGCACCGGTTGGTTCTGAGCCCGCTGAACTTCAGAAGGAGTTTGCCAAGGGGATTAGCCACCTTCCCCTGGTCGATGAGCGCGGCCACCTGGTCGCTATCGCCATGGATGAGCAGAACGTCCTGCGTATTGGCCGCACCGAGATCTCCGAGGACTCACCAGCCTTCATCATTGCTGAAATCGGCAACAACCACCAGGGCGACGTTGACCTGGCTAAGCGCCTGGTAGACCTGGCTGTTGATACCGGTGCCGATGCTGTTAAATTCCAGCTTCGTGACATGGACGCTCTCTACCGCCAGAAGGGCTCCAAGTCAGCAGGCGAGGACCTGGGTGTTCAGTACACCCTCGATTTGCTCTCTCGTTTCTCCTTCACCGTAGATCAGATGTATGAGGTCTTTGACCATGTCAAACAGCACGACATGGACATCATGTGCACCCCCTGGGATGCCCCCTCCGTTCAGGCTCTGGTGGATTACGGTGTACAGGGCCTCAAGGTTGCCTCAGCTGACCTAACCAACCATGACCTGCTCCGTGACATGGCCTCACGGGGCCTGCCCATGCTTATCTCAACCGGCATGAGCCGCGAAGAAGAGATCCGTGAATCGGTCAAACTGCTCCGTTCACTCGGTGCCTCTTATGGGCTACTCCAATGCCAGTCCACCTACCCTGCGCCCTTCAAGGATGTCAACCTGGCCTATATGGACCGCCTGGCAGAAATCGGCCAGTGCTTGGTTGGCTACTCCGGCCACGAACGCGGCTATCATGTACCCATCGCTGCTGTTGCTCGCGGTGCCAAGATTATTGAGAAGCACTTCACCATTGACAAGACCCTTGAGGGCAACGACCATACCGTCTCCCTGCTACCCGAAGAGTTCAAGGCTATGGTCCAGCAGATTCGTGAGGTTGAGGAGTCCATCGGTACCGCCGCACCCCGCCAAGTATCCACTGGTGAGCTTATGAACCGTGTGAACCTGGCTAAGTCACTGGTGGCTACCCGCACTATCGCCAAGGGCGAGGTCGTCACCGAAGCCGACGTTGAGGTCAAGTCACCTGGCCGTGGACTGCAGCCCAACTACCTGCCCCAGCTCCTGGGACGCACCATGCAGCGCGAGGTTGAGGCCGGCTCCTTCTTCTTCGAGGGCGATCTCAAAGACGACCTGGTGACCCGCCGCGACTTCAAATTCGACCGCCCCTGGGGCCTACCCGTTCGCTACCACGACTACAAGCCGCTGATTTCAGAAGCCAAGCCTGATTTCCTTGAATTCCACTTCAGCTACAAGGACCTGGAAGTCAACATTGACGATGTCTTTGACCGCAAGTTAGACATGTCATTCACCACCCACCTGCCCGACCTCTTCGCCGGGGACTTCCTGGTAGACCTAGCCTCACGCGACCAGGAAATCTGGGAACGCTCCATCGCCGAGGTCCAGCGCACCATCGACATCACCCGCGACTTGACCCGCTACTTCACCCTAGATGATGACCCGGTCATGGTTGTCACCATGGGCGGTTTCACCAAGGACGGCCACATTGCCCCGGCTGCCCGTGCCGATAAATACGAGCGTATCGGCCAGGCCCTGGCTAAGCTGGACACCTCCGGCGTGCGAATTGCTGCTCAGACCCTGCCCCCTTACCCCTGGCTCATGGGTGGCCAGCAGTACCACAACCTCTTCCTTGACCCCAAGGACACCGCAGAGTTCTCCGATACCTTCAACACCGCCCTCTGCCTGGATATCTCCCACACCATGCTGGCGGCTAACTTCCTCAAGATGCCGCTGTCAGAAGCCGTGGACCTGCTGGCCCCCCGCTCTATCCACCTGCACCTGGTTGACGGTGTGGGCGTGGATGGCGAAGGCGTCCAGGTGGGCGAAGGCGACGTGGACTGGGCCGCGCTGGGCAAGCAGCTGCGCGAACTTACCCCCAACTCATCCTTTATCCCCGAAATCTGGCAGGGCCACGTCAACAACGGTGAGGGCTTCTTCACTGCCCTGGATAGGCTGGAAAAGTGGCTGTAAACAGCGACCTACCGGTGGCGCTTCACTGCGTTCCGGTCCCCGATTTTGGTGGTGTAGCCCGGCACATCAGCGACCTCGCTGAGGTCGGGCTACCCGGCTACCGCCTGGTGGTTCTCTGCCCGCCAGGGGAGCTTTCCGTTCGACTTAAAGAACTCGGGGCTGAAGTACGCGAAGCTGATTTTGGGCCAGCTGCAGGATTCTCAACTTCCCGGGCAACCCTCAACACCGTCATTGACGAACTCAAACCAGCAATCGTGCACAGCCACCTGGCTTATGCGGATGTGGTAGCCGCTGCGACCGTGAACCTACGCAAGGTCAACAAGATACTGCGCAGGGGCACCCATATACCTCGGGTTTTTACAACCGAACACGGTATTGCCGGGGACGATGCGGTCTACCACGGTACTTCTTGGCGCTCGCGGGTGATGGAGCAGGTGCACCGCGTGCGTTTGTGGGGGACAGATGGCTTGCTGGCTGTTTCTCAGTCCACCGCTGACCAGATGAAAGGTAAGTGGGGTGCTCGTGGGGTTGCGGTGGTTTATAACGGCCTTGATACAGCTCGGGTCGCCTCAGCCGTTGAAAGCTGCCGTGTTCAGCCTGCCCCCGGTGCTTTGCGTGTGCTATCGCTTTCTCGGCTAGCTCCTGAGAAGGGGTTGGACGTACTGGTGGAGGCTTTTGCCGCTGTTCGTCAGGAAATTCCGGGGGCTACCTTGGAGATTGCCGGTAGCGGCGAACTGAAAGAAGATCTACAGAGACAGGTTGCAGAACTTGGGCTTTTGGAATCCGTGAGTTTTCCCGGCTTTGTTGACCCCATCGAAGCTATGGGCCGCTCAGACCTGCTGGTTCAGCTCTCGGTCTGGGAGAATTGTTCTTATACCCTGCTCGATGCCAAAGCAGCCGGGCTAGCTCTTGTAGCAACAGCGGTTGGGGGCAACCCCGAGATCTTGGACGGCAAGGAGCTTGTGCCCTCGCTCAACCAGATGAACCGCCAGACGGCCGCAAGCACGGTTGCCCGGTGTCTGCTAGAGCAGGCTGCGACCGCGCATACTCCACAGACATTTAGCTGGGCTAACAGAGAAGAGATGGCATATCAGCTTGTAGCACAATATCAGAGGGGCAGATAGGTATGGCTGTTGTTGGTGTGACCGACGAGGGTAAATTGACTTTGGGGCAGAAGACCCTGAGCGAGCATGGAAAGCATTTGTTAAAGCGAACAGAAACTCAGGTTTCACAGGTTCGTATAGTAGATTTCCTACTTTTTGCCGCCTTGATTTATGGTGAGCCTCTTCCTGGCTTGGGCTTGCCTTTCAACCAGCTCATGGTCTTCATTATTGTCGGTTATGCCCTCACGCGAAAGTCAATTTTTTCTTTGGGCAGGTACTCAACTTTTTTTGTTGTACTGGGGATAATCCTGGCTTATATCGCCATCGTATCTGCCGTGAGTGACCCCAGCCTTTATGCCGCTGACGCTACGCGACGATTTATTCGTCTTGTGGCCACAACCGGGCTTATTTATGTGATTGCGGTGGGCAGAATACATCTTCGCTCCGCTATTCTTGGCTATTGCACAGCACTTTTTACCAACGCTGGCTTGTTCTTTGCTGGTCTTGCACCGGACACCTACGGGGGCTACCTCACCGGGTATCTTGGGGATAAAAATTATGCTGGTTTGGTTCATGCCCTTTTTGCTCTTTTGATTATGACCGTCTATTCAAAGCGCTGGCAGCAGATTTTGGGGCTGGCGGTTTCCTGTCTTCTGTTGTGGGAGACAGGCTCAAGAACCTCTCTGGCGGCCTTGCTTTTTGCCTATCTCTGGATTCTCATTGCGCCGCGTTTTCACCCAATGATTAAGGTTTTGCTTCTGGGGGTTTTTTACTTCCTTCTGAACTTGGTGACCGAGGATTATGCTGATGCAAAGGTCTTTGGTGACCGATCTGGTAGTGACTCCCTACGCGCCCGTATTGACGAGATGTCATGGACTAAGGTTCAAGAAACCGGCTTCTTTGGACAGGGGCTGGGGGAGGCATATGTCTATGATTCTTCTGCAGATAGAACCTGGTTTTTCCACAATTCCTATTGGGCTGCTTTTGTCGAGGGTGGCTGGATTTGGGCTGTTGTCTTGGTTGCTCTTACCCTGTTTGTTGCTGTGCGCCCCCTGAGCAAGCAGAGAAGGGATGAACCCCTCTATAGAGTGCTTGCCCAGGGGGTGGGTGTTGCCTTGCTGATTTGTGCTTTCCGGTTGGGCGAAGTCTTTTATACGTTGCCTTGGGCTATCTGCATGGGCTATGTGCTGCGTGCAGCGGTTACCTCATTACCTGCGAACTCCAAGGTTAAATTATTTGGCTACGATAAGGAAATCAGGAGTTTGAGGAAATGACCCAACCATATGGCGCCTCAATTATAGTTTGCGTGAAAAATGGTGGTTCCAGTCTGGAGAATCAGCTCGAAGCGGTGGCTAACCAAAAAATATCTCCAGGGGTGACCTATGAGGTTATAGTCGTCGATAATGGTTCGACTGATGAAACTTCGCATACCATAAAATTATGGAGCCAAAAATATACCTCAAAGTTTAGGATAAAGACTTTTAGTCAGCCCGACCTGCAGGGGATTCCAACGGCTAGGAATTTTGTTGCCTCACAGTCAGAGGGAGAAACTATTCTCTTCTGCGATGCAGATGATAAGGTATCTCAGGACTGGGCTCAAGCTTTTGTTGAAGCTACGGCAGGACGTGAGATTTTAGCTGGAGGACTCATTGAAGCCTATGACTCCAAAGAGGTACTGCACTCTGACTTCTTTCCGAAAGGTTTAATGCAGACGGCATACCTACCACATGTGGGTAACTGTAACTGCGCTATTAGCCGGGGCAGGAGAGTAAGTTGAAGATTGTTATTGCTTCAAACCACGGGGCCATAGGCGGAGGTGAAGTTATGCTTCTGAACGTGGCCCGAGCTCTGCGTTCATTAAGGCATGAGGTCACGATTTTGAGTCCGACTGAGCCGGGGGAACTTCTAGACCTTGCAAAGGATGAAGGGTTTTCAACAATTTCCCTAGAAGCAAGGGACAGAAAATCTTATATGGCACAGCTTCGTGTTTGGCGGGCACACCATAGGGATGCTTTTCTGTGGTGTAACGGTCTTGTGCCGGCTCTGGCTACGGCTGGGGATCAAAACCGGCTAGTACACTTACATCAGTTACCTACCGGCATCCAAAAATTTGCTTATGGAGTAGCTAAAAAAGGTGCTCGTCTCGTGTTGGTGCCCAGCTATTATGTCGCAGAGCGTGTGCCCCGTTCTGTAGCGTTCGAAAACTGGGTGGCGGAGGTATCAGATTCCCCCAAAGTTCAGCCACAAGAACCCCATGTTCGTATCGGTTTTTTAGGGCGTCCTGCTCTCATTAAAGGGACCCATACTTTAGCTCATGCGCTTAAACTGCTCAATGATTCTGGTGATAGACGGTATGAGTTACTTATTGGGGGTGAGGCAAAATTTATTGATGCCTCTAGCCAAGAGAAGGTGAACCTGGCTTTAGATCACTTGGGGGATAAGTGCCGTCTGTTGGGTTGGGTTGATCCCGGTGAGCTCTTTTCTCAGAGCGATATTCTGGTTGTTCCCTCAGAAGTGGATGAGTCATTCGGGCTGGTTGCAGCTGAAGCTATGAGCGCCCGAATGCCCCTTATCGTTTCAGATGCAGGTGCCTTACCTGAGGTTGTGGGACGTGACTACCCCTGGATTTTCCGGCAGGGCGATAGTTTACAGCTGGCGGAGATGATCCTTGCCTTAGATGAGATGGCGAGTGAAGATTTCTCAGCTTCTCAAGATCTCCTAAACAGGAGTTACTGGCGGTGGTTTGAGAACTATTCTCCCGAATCTGGTAAGGCAAGAGTTGCCGAAATTATTAAACGAATAGAAAATACAGACTGAAATTATTATGACAACTTATCAAGCCGCCGTTATTATCCCAAGCCGCAGGGGAGCGCCCAAGTTGCACTACCCCTTGGATGCCTTAGAAGGTCAAACCGAAAAGAACTTTCAGGTTATTGTCGTCCTTGATGGCGATATCGACAATTCAGCCGCTGTTGTCCAGAGCTATATTGACCGTGGACGACTTAACCTCAGCATGATTGTTTTTGACCAGAACCAGGGGAGGGTCGCTGCCCTGAATGCAGGCTACCGGGCCGCCGACGCCGCTATTTTGATACGCTGCGATGACGACATCGAAATGAACGAGGAATACATTTCTCGACACATTGCATACCATCAGGAACAGCCTCGGCGTGCTGTGATGGGTCTTGTGCACAACATCTTCCCCGCTACCCCTCACGCTAAGTTTTATGGACATTACCGCGATCAAAGGTTCAGGGACGATGCCTATTCATCGGACCCCGCAGGCTGGTGGCACTACTGGGCTGCCAACTGCTCAATGCCCTCCGAGCTTTACCACACGGTAGGTGGCTATGACCCGCGATATCGTCTCTACGGCTGGGAAGACGTTGATATGGGCAAGATGCTCGCCGATGCTGGGGCAAAGTTTGTTCTTGCCCGTGACCTTGAAGTAAGGCACTATATTGCGGCAACAACAACTGCAGGAAAAGCTCGCAGAGCGCTCTTTTCCGGTTCTGCTCGAAATATATTTCTTGAAAAACACGGTCAGGATGCGCTGAAACCAATAAAACCCTCAGGGGTTTGGGGGTTTGCAGTGAGGTTTATGGCCCAGTTTATGACAGAAAGAAGCGTAAACTATCTGGGAAATCTAGTTGACTGGCTGGCCCCGCGGGTGCCTGCCCAAATAGCTGAAAAGATTATTGCTCTCGTCGTTGAATCCTCCAGCTATGCTGGTACAAGATACCCCCACCGTGCACAAAAAAATTTCTAGCTGAAAGAAGAACCCACCCCCATGCGTTCTCGTTCTACTTCTGCGGCAGAGGCAAGCTACCCGGTCGCAATAGCTCACGACTATCTCACCCAGCGTGGCGGTGCCGAGCGGGTAGTTCTTGCCCTGCACAAGGCCTTCCCTGACGCTCCCATTTACACCACTCTCTATGACCCAGAGAAGACTTACCCTGAGTTCAAGAACTGCACCGTTATCACTTCTCCCCTTAACAAGGTGGGTCTCTTCCGTAAAGACCACCGCCTAGCGCTACCGCTACTTCCCTTCTTCTCGAGCAGACTCAAAGTTGATGCTGAGAGAGTGATCGTATCGTCAACCGGGTGGGCCCACGGGTTCAACCTTCCCGCACAGAGCTTGATCTATTGCCACTCTCCTGCCCGCTGGATTTACCTCACGGATCAATATATGGGCAGCAGCATGAATAAGGCCATTGAGTTAGGTTTTAAAGCCTTGCGCCCCTTCTTGCGTCGGTGGGATCAGCGCGCTGCTGGCAGGCATGATCACTATATAGCCAACTCCAGCATCATCCAGCAAAGAATTTTTGATGTCTACGGCAAACAAGCTAGGGTAATTTTCCCTCCACATTCTATGGATTCAAACGGTCCTCTGAGTCCCATCCCGGGTCTTGAAGACTTCATGGCAGATGGCTACTATCTGCTTGTTTCCCGTCTGCTACCTTACAAAAATATCCAGCATGCCGTCGAGGCTTTTGCTGGGCTCGACCAGAAACTCTTGGTCATCGGTTCCGGACCTATGGCGGATGAGCTTAAAGCGATGAGCACCCCCAACATAGCTTTCGCATCTGAACTTAGCGATGAACAGATGCAGTACGCCTACGCTCATGCGCGAGCTCTGCTAGCGGTCTCTCACGAAGATTTCGGGATCACCCCGCTTGAGGGTGGAGCCTTCGGTAAGCCTACCATTGCCCTGAAAGCAGGTGGCTTCCTCGACACTATCCGTGAGGGAATCACCGGTACCTTCATCGACCTGCCAACAGCCCCTGAGATCCGTCGGGCTGTTGAAGACTTTTGTTCCGATGACTACTCAGCCCAGAGAATCCAGGAGCATATCTCCCAGTTCAGTGAGGAGCGGTTTATCCAGCAAATCAGGGAACAAGTCAAGCAATAGCGCGCCAGGTCTTAAAAGGAGAGGGCGGGTAACAGCTAGCTGTTCCCCGCCCTCATCAGTTTTAGGTTTAGTCCGTGAGCTCTAGAAGGTTTTGCCGGACTAACGAGTCCAGAAAATTGAGGACGCTATCTGCCACGGTTTCACGGGGCACACCGTAGATATCTTGCATATCAGCGATAATCTCTTCGGAACTACGGGGAGAGTCCAGAATCTCCCATATCAAGGCGCTGGGCCCGCGAAGAACAGAAATCTCCGAGGTCAGCAGATTCGCTACATAGGTTTCATCATCTGCGCTTTGCCCACTCTCGAACCCCATGATGAAGCCGATATGGTTCGCGCGGCTGTATCGCATCGTTTGTTCCTTCATGACTTCTTCTTCCAGAAGATAAACCGGGAGAAGAACTTCTGACGGATTTCTTCTTTGGTGGGTGGGTGCCCTAGCTCCATGGCGAGATGATCTTTATTAACCATCACGATACTGAACACCACCCTCGTCTTTGCCCTGAACCCTTTGGCATGCATGAACCGGGCCTTCCACCGGATATAGGTTGAGGTCTTTTCCGATACTGACTTCCAGAGCAGATAGTCAGGGTGATCCCTGAAACTGTCCAGCTCCTGCAGAGCAGCCGCGAAAGCAAGTTCAGCATCCAGCGCCGGTAGACGATCTCTCATGTCCTGCCACTGACCGGGGGAGAGGGTCTTACGAAGATACTCAATATCGGCCTTGTACTCATTTTCGGAACGCGCCCCGTGTACTACAACAAAAATACGGGAGTCGGTCAGAGAAGGCAGGTAGCAGGGATAATGAGCTATCTCCCGCGTTCGCCGTTGTTGCCAGAGAGTTTCAAAGGCTGAGCCTTGAGCATCACCGATTCCAGGGAAGTACCGGTGGATGTCAACAAGCCCCCATGACCCGTGGTAGAGGGTCATAGCATGTTCAAAGATTGACCCTGTCTCAAACCGAGCAATGATTTCCCAGCCATCACTCTGGGTAGCTTCTATGAGCTTCTGTAGGTGCTCAGGCCGGACCAGCAAATCAACATCTGTGCTCACCCTACCCTGGCGGTAGACCTCCTGCGCAAAGGCATAACCCTTCACATGCAGAATATCGATGCCGTGCCGGTTAGCTAAATGCTGAAAATAAGCATGAGAAAGGCTGATACGCAATGCAAGGGGAACATCAGAGACAGCTGATGTTTGGGCACTTTGTTCTTTTGACATAGACCTTACTTCGATAATCCCTGGATTATAGAGTTTATGCCAGTCGCTACATAAACGACTGGCATAAAACTCACCTTACAGCACTATTTGAGTTCTAAGACTCCTGGGGTGCGGACTCAACTGACTTAGCTGAGCTTTTCTTCCCCTTCTTGGATTTTTTCGACTTGGTGGTGTCCTGGCCGTAGTAGCTGGTGTAACCCTTATTGGAGCTGTAGGCGAAGCCATAGTAGGAGTTACCCAGACCCGTGCGGGGAGCCTTATTGATGACGACCCCCAGGATTTTAGCGCTGACCTTACGCAGGTTGGCAGTAGCTTCTGCCAGGTTTTCCTTGCGGGTCTTGCCCACGGTACCGACCAGCACAACACCGTCCACAGCAGTTGAGAGAAGGACCGCGTCGGTAACAGGAAGGACCGGGGGGACGTCAATGATGACAACGAACTCGCCGGCTAGCTCAGCGATGAGCTGACGCATTTTCTCGGACCCTAGGAGCTCTGAGGGGTTGGGGGGGATGCGGCCGGCTGGAAGAATGAAGAGCTGAGAGTCCTCAAACTGGCGAACGGCATCGGCAAGTTCGACCTGGCCAGCTAGCACCTGGGTCAGACCCACCTTAGAGTCAATTTTGAACTTCTTGGCAATAGTAGGGCGGCGAAGATCAGCGTCGATAATAATAACCGGTTCACCAGCATCGGACAGGGCCCGGGCCAGGGAAGTCGATACGGTTGATTTACCTTCACCGGGCTCGGCAGAGGTCACAATCAGCGAATGAGGGGGGTTATCGATATTAACAAAGCGCAGATTGGTGCGCATCTGGCGGATAGCTTCTTGTGAAACATGATCCTTACCTGCCTTGAGGATGTTCTCCTCATCAAGCTCGTCTGACACAGGCAGTACTCCCAAGATCCCAGCTTCGGTTGCTTGAGTGGCATCGTTGCGAGTGCGGAGCTTGGTATCAAGGGTTCGGCGCAAAAGGATAGTTACTAGAACTAGCCCCAGGCCAGCGGCAGCGCCGGTTAGAACCAGTTTCTGGGTATCCGGGCTTACCGGACGCTGGTTAAGGCTGGCATCCTCAAGCGGGATAACCTTTACGCTGCTTGAGCCTTCCATGTCGTTAACAACTTTGGCTACAGCTTCCAGCGAAGAGTTGGCTAGAGCCTGGGCCGTCTCGGGGCTTGACCCTGTGGCTGAGACCTTGATGAGTGCGGAGTTGGAATCAACGCTTGCGGAAAGATTGCCTTGGACCTGTCCCCGGCTCAGGTTCAGGTTGGGGTTGGCGGCGACGATCTCCTCAGCAACAGCACCGCTATTAACCAGGGCTAGGTAGGCGTTGGCTTTCTCCTTGGCCGCTGTGGATCCGGCTATGACATCCCCAATACCGCTGCCGTCCCCAACGGTTACATAGCCAGTTGACGACGAGGAGTAAACCTTGGGCTGTAGGAGGGAGTAGCCAAAGCCCAGCAAAGCCCCGATCAGGGCTCCTACTATGAGAAATTTTAGATTGGCGCGTAACATTCGCACGAAGTCAAGTATGGTCATCAGTAACCTAAATGTGAGTTTAAAGCAGTTGAAAAAGAATAAAGTTTGTTTTGATTCTAACAGCAGCTGTTTGGCAGTCCTAGGAGTCAGAACTCATCCCAAGACACCAGCAATGTTAAATATCTCTTATTTGAGAAGGCCCAGCAGGTACTTGCCGTAACCGCTTTTAGCGAGAGGTCGTGCAAGTTCAGCAAGCCGGTCGTCATCAATCCAACCCATGCGCCACCCAATTTCTTCGGGGGCGCCGATGGAAAGACCCTGGCGGGCCTGAACCGTGCGGACGAAATTTGTTGCATCGGCAAGAGAGCCGAAGGTCCCGGTATCGAGCCAAGCTGTTCCGCGCGGAAGAACTTCAACCTGCAATTTGCCTTGCTCTAGATAGATCCTATTGAGGTCGGTAATCTCTAGTTCGCCACGGGGGGAGGGCTTAATGGCCTTGGCGTATTCAATAACCTTGTTATCGTAAAAGTAGAGGCCAGGGATTGCGTAATCACTTTTAGGAATTTCTGGCTTTTCTTCAATAGAAATAGCTCTGAAATTATCGTCAAATTCAACAACACCGTAGGCAGTGGGGTCCGAAACACGGTAACCAAAAACAGCGGCACCATCCACATCATTGTATTTGCGGAGCTGATTGCCCAAACCGGGGCCGTAGAAAATGTTGTCACCGAGCACAAGGGCTGCGGTGTCATTTCCGATATGGCTTTCACCCAGAATAAAGGCCTGAGCAAGTCCATCAGGAGAGGGCTGAACCTGGTAGCTGAAATTGACGCCGAACTGCGAACCATCACCGAGAAGCCGCTTGAACTGCTCCTGATCTTGGGGTGTTGTGATAATCAGGATGTCTTGGATTCCGGCCAACATAAGGGTCGAAATGGGGTAGTAAATCATCGGCTTGTCATAAACAGGCGTGAGCTGTTTGCTGATGCCGAGCGTAATGGGGTGGAGGCGCGAACCGGTACCCCCTGCGAGTAAAATTCCCTTCATAGTTTCCATTGTGGCATGAACACCACATCTCGTGGGGCTAACATAGCCTCTACTTTGAGGTGATTTACCACTATTGTTAGCTTCATGGGAAAAATTCTTGTTACCGGCGGTGCCGGCTTTATCGGCTCAAACTTTGTTCACTATCTTCTTGAAAAAACTAATCATAGTGTTCTTGTCCTCGATAAAATGACTTATGCCGCCAATGAAATGTCACTGGCTGGCTTGCCTGCTGACCGGTGTGAAGTGGTTAAAGGCGATATCGCAGATATGGACGTCGTCAACCCTCTGGTGAGAGAGGCTGATGCAGTCGTCCATTATGCTGCAGAGTCACACAACGATAATTCCTTGAACGACCCCAGTCCTTTTGTTCACACCAACCTGGTTGGTACTTTTACGCTTCTGGAAGCAGTCCGTCAGCATAAGACCCGCTACCACCACATCTCAACCGATGAGGTTTTTGGTGATCTTGAGCTTGATGACCCCGCTAAGTTCACTGAGACTACCCCCTATAATCCCTCCTCACCTTACTCTTCAACAAAGGCCGGTTCTGACCTGCTGGTGCGTGCCTGGGTACGTTCTTTCGGTATTGAAGCAACTATCTCTAACTGCTCCAATAACTACGGCCCCTACCAGCACATCGAGAAGTTTATTCCTCGCCAGATCACCAATATCCTGGCAGGTATCCAGCCTAAACTCTACGGCCAAGGCCTGAACGTCCGCGACTGGATTCACGCATCAGATCACTCCAGCGCTGTTCATACAATTCTGGAAAAGGGCGCTATCGGTGAGACCTACCTCATCGGTGCAAACGGTGAAGAGAACAACATCACGGTGCTTCGTACTATCCTGCGCCTGATGGGTCAGCCTGAGGACGCTTTTGAGCACGTTGTTGACCGCCCCGGTCACGACCTGCGCTACGCCATTGACGGCACCCGCCTGCGCGAAGAACTTGGTTGGGAGCCGCAATTCACCAACTTTGAGGCTGGTCTTGCTGACACCATCGCCTGGTACACCGATAACCGAGCCTGGTGGGAGCCCCTCAAAGCTGAGGTTGAGGCTAAATACGCAAAGGCTGGCCAGTAATGCCCAAAGACCTTGCTGTTTACACCACCGAGATTCCCGGCCTGCTGGTCATTGATATTCCGCAACACGGTGATAACCGTGGTTGGTTCAAGGAGAACTGGCAGCGGGAGAAAATGTTGGCCGCCGGTCTGCCCGATTTCGGACCCGTCCAGAACAACATTTCCTTTAACGCCTCAGTAGGTACCACTCGCGGTATTCACGCTGAGCCTTGGGATAAGTACGTCTCTGTGGCAACCGGCCGCATCTTTGGTGCCTGGGTAGACCTGCGCGCCGGAGAATCGTTCGGTAAAACCGTGACCGTAGAACTCGGTCCCGACACTGCGGTGTTCGTGCCGCGCGGTGTGGGTAACTCCTTCCAGACCTTAGAGGATAACACTGCCTACACTTACCTGGTCAACGATCACTGGTCGGCTAATGCCCAGTCCGAGTACTCCTTCTTGAACCTGGCCGATGAGACCGTAGCTATCGACTGGCCCATTGCTCTTAAAGATGCTGAGCTATCGGAGAAGGACAAGAGCCACCCCCGCCTGGCTCAGGTAGAACCCCTTGCCCCCGCTCCCTTCCTGGTGGTTGGTGCCAAGGGCCAGTTGGGCCGTGAACTGGTCAAACAGCTTGAGGCAAGCGGTACTCCCTACCTGGCCGCCGGCCGTGATGAGCTTGACCTGGCCGACCCCGATTCGTGGGTGCAGGCCTATCGTTGGCGCTCCTTACGAGGCATCATCAACGCGGCAGCTTACACCGCTGTGGACCAGGCAGAGACCGCCCAGGGTCGGGCCGATGCCTGGGCTGCTAACGCCACCGGCGTCGCCGCTCTTGCCCGTGTCGCCGATCAGGCCGGGGTTCCGCTGGTACACGTATCCACCGACTATGTTTTTGACGGTAGCCTGCCACTGGGGCAGGAATACGCAGTGGATGCACCGCTGGCTCCGCTGGGTGTCTATGGTCAGTCCAAGGCCGCCGGTGAAATGGCGGCCCGCTCTGTAGCCCGCCACTATATTGTTCGAACTTCCTGGGTCATGGGCGATGGTAAGAACTTCATCGAAATCATGAAGTCACTGGCTGAGCGTGGCATCGACCCCACGGTGGTTGCCGACCAGCACGGGCGTCCGACCTTCACCCGCGATTTGGCCGGTGCCATTGTGCACCTGCTCGAAAATCAGTGTGACTACGGCACCTATCATGTCTCGAACACCGGTGATGTAGTTACCTGGGCAGAGATCGCTCAAGCTGTTTTTGAAGCGGGCGGGCACTCGGCTGACCGGGTACGCCCTGTCAGCACGGCAGACTACTTCGCCAAGGCTGAGGTATTCGCGCCCCGCCCCACCAACTCCGCAATGGACCTGTCAAAAATTATCGAAGCGGGCTTCACCCCCCGTAATCACGGGGAAGCCCTTGCAGAATACATGGCAGAGCACTAAAACAGGGCAAAGCGCTGTGGTGACCTATAAAGACCACAGCGCTTTTCTTGTCTTTGCCGCCGAAATCGGTCATACTTGAAAAGTTGCACTGAATAGTGCGACAGGCCAAGGCAGTGGAATACCGTCTTATAGACGGTAGGTCCGAACCTGACGGTGGCTGGTTAGAAAGTGATTTCTGGCGCCAGTTCACTACACCACTTGGCGCATCACTCCTAACCATAGAAAGGATGGCTGACCATGTCAGATACCATCAAGATTTCCGCAACACCCCGCAACGACTTCGGCAAGGGCTACGCTCGTCGCATCCGCATGGCAGGCGACATCCCCGCAGTAATTTACGGCCACGGCGAAGAGCCCAAGCACGTTATCATGCCCGGCCACGCAACCACCCTGGCTGCTCGCGTTGACAACGCTATCCTCGAACTCGACATCGAAGGTGAATCACACCTCGTCATGATCAAGGACATCCAGCGTCACCCCATCCGCCCCGAACTCCAGCACCTTGACCTGCAGACCGTTAAGAGTGGCGAGCTGGTTCAGATTGAAGTTTCCATCCATGTTGAGGGCGAGCCTGTAGTTGGCGCTGTCGCAAACCAGACAGAAACCTTCCTGCTGGTTGAAGCAGATGCCCTCAAGCTCCCCGAGAGCCTGGTTGTTAACATCGAAGGTCGCGAAATCGGTCAGCACGTTCATGCATCTGATATTGAACTGCCCGCCGGCGTTACCCTGGTAGCAGATCCCGAGCTTCTAATCGTTAACGTTTCTGAGCCCGAGGAACTTGACGTTCCCGAGACCGGCGAAGAAGGCGAAAACGCTCCTGAGGGTGCCGAAGCTGATGCCCTGGTAGATGAAGCTGAATAAGTTTAGAGGTTTCTAACCTCAGGGGTCTGCGTCGTAGTATTTACGGCGCAGACCCTCTTTGTATCATCAGCTCAGAAAGGTGAGTTACATGGCAGAGGCTTGGCTCGTGATCGGTCTGGGGAACCCCGGTACTGAGTATGCTGCAACCCGTCACAACATAGGTCAGATGGTCCTAGACCAATTAGCGCGTGA
Organism: Rothia sp. CCM 9416; assembly: GCF_048513535.1. Taxonomy (NCBI): domain Bacteria; kingdom Bacillati; phylum Actinomycetota; class Actinomycetes; order Micrococcales; family Micrococcaceae; genus Rothia; species Rothia sp. CCM 9416. The sequence goes on from NZ_JBLXXR010000001.1 coordinate 179,708, forward strand.
GGTTGGCGGTAGCTTTAAGAAGCACTCAAAAGCTCGTGCCCAAGTGCTAGAAGGACGTCTGGGCATGGGAGGCCCCCGCCTGATCCTGGCAAAGCCTCTAACCTATATGAATCTTTCGGGTGGCCCCGCGGCAGAACTCTCGAGATTTTACGGTATTGAGCCTGAGCGGATTATCGCAGTACACGATGAACTGGATATCCCCTTCGGCACTATCAAACTGAAAATCGGTGGGGGAGAAGGCGGGCATAATGGGCTCCGCGACATGACAAAGGCACTGGGAACCAAAGATTACTATCGGGTGCGTACCGGGATTGGCCGACCTCCGGGTCGTATACAGACCGCAGATTTCGTTCTCAGGCCCTTCTCACAACTTGAGAAGAAAGAGCTCCCCCTTCTGGTGTCTGATTCGGCGCAGGCCCTTGAACTGCTGATCACTGATGGGCTTCTTGCGGCCCAGCAAAAATTTCACGTCAAGAGGGACCAGGCCTAGATGCTGTGAACTTGGAATAGGCCAGCCCCACCTAACTACCTTTCTTCCTTTTTTGGGAATAGGCTATAAAAGCATGCCGTTATACAGGCAGGATTCGAAAGAAGGGCAGATATCGGTGGCTAGCCAGTACCGCACCCCGGCCGGGGTGGAACTCACAGATGATCTTGTGGCCGAAGTGCGTAAGGATTTCCCGATTCTTGACCGCACGGTCAACGACCAACCGCTGATTTACCTCGACACGGGTGCAACGAGCCAGAATCCTCTTCAGGTCCTTGATGCTGAGCGCAACTACTATCTGGGCGCTAACTCTGCGGTTCACCGCGGTGCCCACACCCTAGCAGTTGATGCAACCGATGCCTTTGAGGACGCCCGGCGCACGGTAGCTGGATTCCTTGGAGCTGCGGAGAACGAGCTGGTATGGACCTCAAACGCCACCGAGGCCCTGAATCTCCTGGCTTACTCCCTGGGCAACGCATCTGACGGTATTGGGGCAGAAGCCGCCCGAGCTTTTGCGCTCAAGCCCGGTGATGAAATCATCACTACGGAGCAGGAACACCACGCCAACATTATTCCCTGGCAGATTCTTGCGGCCCGCACCGGGGCAACCCTCCGTTATGTCCCGGTGACGGCAGATGGGCTGATTGACTACCAGGCGGCGGAGAATATCGTCACAGAGCGTACCCGCGTCCTAGCTTTCACCCATGTTTCTAACGTTGCTGGCTCCATGACCGATGTGGCGTTCATGGTCCAGCTGGCAGAGCGGGTGGGGGCGCTAACCGTTCTCGATGCCTGCCAGTCTGCACCCCACATGCAGGTCGATGTCAAAGCGCTCGGCGTTGATTTTGCGGTGTTTTCTGCGCACAAAATGCTGGCACCTACCGGCATCGGTGCCCTGTACGGCCGACATGAACTTTTAGAGGCTCTGCCACCATTCCTCACCGGCGGGTCCATGATCACCAAGGTCACCATGACCGAAGCTGAATGGATGCCTGCTCCCATCAAGTTTGAGGCCGGTACCCAGCGGGTCTCCCAGGCTGTTGCCTGGGCCGAGGCCGTGCGCTACCTGCAACACCTAGGTATGGACCGCGTCCACGCCTGGGAAGCTCACCTGGGGCAGCTCCTAGCTGAGGGTGTGAGCCAGATTCCCGGTGTGCGGTTGTTGGGTCCCTCAGTGGGGCAGCCGCGTGCTGGGCTTGTCTCCGTGCATGTCGATGGGGTACACCCGCACGATGTGGGTCAGCTGCTGGACCAGCAGGGCATTGCGGTTCGTGTGGGTCACCATTGCGCCCAGCCCCTCCACCGCGCCCTAGGCATCACCGCCTCAACGCGAGCATCAGCCTACATCTACACGAGCACCCAGGACGTTGAGCGTTTCATTGAAGAGCTAGCAAAGGTACGCCCCTACTTCGGGTATACCGACTAAGACCTGCTGTAGTCCCTTACCCTCTCCGCAAGAACCCGGGAGGGCGGGTGCTTAGTCTGCACCATTTCTAAGACCTACAACGAAAGAAGAGATACTGTAATGAGCGGCCTAGAACAGCTTTATCAGCAAATTATCCTTGAACATTCCAAACAGCGCAGCGGTGAGGGCCTGCTTGAACCGGCAGAAGGGGCACGGGTAGCCACCAACCACCAGTACAACCCAACCTGCGGTGACGAGATTAACCTGCGGATTATTCTTGATACCAACCAACCCCTTATCCAGTCGGTCTCCTGGGAAGGCGACGGCTGCTCAATCTCCATGGCGGCGGCTTCTGTGTTATCAGAGATGGCCCCTGGCATGACCGTAGAAGAGTTCCAAAAACTTGTTGATGACTTCCGCGAGATGCTCCGCTCACGCGGTCAGATTGAACCCGATGAGGAAGCGCTCGGCGACGCTGCAGCTTTTGCCGGTGTCTCCAAATTCGTGGCCCGCGTGAAATGCGCCATGCTTTCGTGGGTCGCGGCAGAAGAAGCCACTAAAGAAGCCGCTGCCCGCTAGGCCCCGGTATTATCTGCGGCTTAGCCCCTGACATAAGGCCCGTCCCGGCTATGGAAGATAGCTAAGGGGGCGGGTCTTATTGCAGGTCACGCCAGCCTCTTTCAGTGTGGGCTGTCCCCCAAAGAGGCGGTTCAAACGGCTACCAATAGCAGGTTAACTCCCGTAGTCTTAAGGACTGAAAATACACTAACATCCCGTTTTCGCACGCGGGTTCTTTCGCACTTTTCTTCAGGGGAACAATGAATATCGGTTACGCCGCTGGCGCCTTTGACCTCTTTCACGTAGGCCACCTCAACATCTTGCGTGAAGCAAAAAAGAACTGCGACTATCTGATTGCAGGAGTCGTCTCAGATGAAATGTTAGAGCTGACCAAGGGCCGACGCCCCATCGTGCCCTTGGCTGAGCGTATGGAAATCGTCTCTCACATTGATTTTGTCGATGAAGTTCGAGCAGAAACGGTAGAAGATAAGCTAGAGACCTGGGAACAGGTTCGTTTCAACACCTTCTTTAAAGGTGACGACTGGAAAGGTACTGCTCGTGGTAAGGAGTTAGAGCGCCGGTTTGCGGAGGTCGGTGTTCACGTAGTTTACTTCCCCTACACCGCTCACACCTCCAGCACTAAGTTACGCGCCGCCCTGAAGGCACTTTCTATGCCATCTGCGGCCTAAGTCCCATTGAAGCCAAGAAAAGAGGCGCCCTACCCGAACGGGTAGGGCGCCGCTTGAGCTATATGGGGCTATCTGGCCTAGTAGTTGTTCTGAATGAACTCTTCTGCGCAGGAACCCAGAGCCGAGAACACGCGGCCAATCTGAGGCTCAGCTGCCGCCGCAATTTTCTTACCTACCAGCGGGATAGAGCACTTAACTTCGCCCTCAACATTAGCCACGGTCGTATCTCCCTGGGGGGTAAGGCTCTGGCTAGCTTTGCCGGTTACGGGAACACCCTTAACAGATACTTCTGAGACAACGGTGCGTGAACCATCAGCCGCGGGCGCAGAGACCTGATCGACCTGGGTCAGGGAGATGCCATGAGAAGCACCGGGGATCTTCTTGGCCATATCGGGCAGACGATCAGCAGGTACGGAACGAACAGTGGTGGTGGTAAAAGCTGCCGCAGGGTCACCCTGAAGCTGGAAAGACTCAAAAGTCACCCGTACCTTTTCACTTGCAAAACGGGCAAAGTTCTCGTCGGCAAAAGCACGTGCAACCAAATCGATGCCGGCGTTAATAGTGGTGGAGCTTTGAACAGCCATAGTGAAGCCTTTCAGGGCAAATAGTTTCTGTCCTGCCCCATTCTACGGGGTTAACATGTTTGAACACTGAGAAATGCGAGCCCTGCTCACTGATGGCTAAATCGTTGAGCCTAAGAGCAGATACCCACAGGCTTGTACCTTAATGCGCTAGCGGTAAGGGGGGCAGACCTAGCTTGGCCTCCTGCACATTCCCAACAGAATCTGCCAGACCCTGCGAACAAACCCACTTGGCTGGCCACTACCAATGCGGCTAAAGGACTCCGTAAGATTATCGGCAGCCTTATCACTGCCGGGTACACGGTAGGTTCCTCGCAGAGAATCCGGGTCAGCGAAAGCTGCATCAAGCTTATTCAGGAGATCTTCTGCGCTGTTGACCACGATGGTCTCACCGTGTGTCTGCATCACACGAGAGAACTCAACCTGGTGATTATCAACTACCTCATCAAGTTCAGCAACACGGGGGACTGCCAGCGGAATCGCACCTACCTCACGAGCATCCAAAATTGACCCTGGCCCGCCCTGCACCAAGACCACCTTCGCAGAGCGGTAGAGTTCCAGTAGTTCAGCACGGGGCAAACGCTCAACAGCCTCAGCATGTTGAGGAGGAGCCGTGAAACCATGTTGAACAAGACAGCTCACCTGAGGGCGTGCCGCAAGATACTCATCCACCCAATGCACAAGACGGTCAAAATGGTGGTAATCAGTGCCCAGAGATACAACCAGATCATATTTTTTCTCGCTCAAAGCTACCTCCTCGCTCAGAGAATATGGCCGATATTGACGGCCTCAGGGAATATCTTTTTCTGCTCCTCCCACTGCACCACAAAAAGATCGCTCATGGGGTAGCAGATGCGGCCGGTGAGCGTTGGCATAGTAATACGGTCATAGCACTCAATAAAGACCGTTTTGATGCCAAGAAGCTTGGCGATAATAAAGAACGGAACGGCAACCGCAGCACCGGTTGAGATAACGGCATCGGGCCGCTCCTTGCGGAGTACCCGCCAGGCAACACCGATATTCCGGATTGCGTTAGGAATATTCCGGGTTGTCGGGAAGTGTACCCAGTAGGTGCGCTCGCCGTCTAAAGCGGCCTTAACTTCGGGTAGCTCAAAGGTTGCCCAGGCCCGATCGTGCTCTTTCCAGAACTTTTCAAGGGCTATAAGCTGAGCCAGATGGCCACCAGCACTTGCTGTTAGAAGGACCTTCATGGGTGATTATTTCTCGTGAGTATGCGTGTCAAAGTAAACAGGGATAACCTGGGTGGAGCTTGAGGGAGTGAGCTCACTAAACAGGCGTCGTACGCTCTTCACCGTGCTTTTGGGGGTAAAAGGCAGGAGTAGAACGCCGCTCTGGTCAGCTGAAAGGAGGACCTTTGCAAGAGAGGCTGAGGCCGGAGTATCTACAATCAGCGGCTTGTTCTGCTTGATATGAGCCTTGAGCTGATTGTTGGTTAGAGAGTTGAAAACCGGAGCCTCGGTTACGACAAAATCGGGGTCAGAAATCCCCTTGATGAGAAAGGTAGTCAGCGCACCTGCCGCGCGAGGGGTAGGGGAGAAGACAGTAACACCATCAAAGTTAGCCTTCTTGAGATTGCCATCGGCAACATCCATTCGGCGGAGAAGCTGGGCAATAGATTCCTCTTCGGAACCACTCTTGATGATAGAGACGGGAGCCTGAGCAATTTCAGAGAGACGCTCGGGGTAGCCGAGAACCCTCGAAGTTCTATCCACGATGTAGGCTGCAAAAATTCCTAGGAGCAGGCCTATTCCTGCACCAATAAAGATGGTTTGCGCCAGAGTGAAATTTGATGGTCTGCTAGGGGCTTGGGCGCTTGAGATAATAGTGCCGGTATCTGTGGAGGTGGCCTCTAGGCTCAGGATAGCCTGGTTGACGATTCCTGAATCCATCCCCGCAGAGACAGCGTCGATATTTTTGCGGGTTTCTTCCCGGGTTGTCCGGATTGTATCTGACCTGTGTTTGAGGTAAGCGTGGGCTACAGTATTAGCGATCTCGGCTGATCTTTCAGGTGAATCCGAGCTGACCATAATATCGAGAATGGTGCTGTTGGAATGGCCTGCCACGCTGACCATATCTTTGAGGTCATCAGCATCTAAACCCAGCTGATTGGCAGCTGCCTCGAGTACAGTGCGGGAACCTGCAATAGCCTCTTCGGTATCCATGTCAATAGTGTTCAGGCTAGCACGGAGTCCCGATGCGCCGGAGCTGGGCTGGGTTACATTGATCACGGCTTTAGACTGGTATGAGTTAGGAAGGATAAGCCCTGCCACAGCGCCGAGCGCCGCGAAGATCATTAAACTGGTAAGCACCACAAAGCGGTGGCGCAGAACCCGCCGAGCTGCTGCTCCGAGCGATACGGGTGTGGTTTGCTGGTCCTTGGTTCTTAACCGTGATTGGCGTTCCATGAGTATGAGTCCTTCCCTAAAGATTAATCAAGATGTGTTGCCTAGCGGCTAAATTTGCGAGTGAGTGAGTCGATGACTTGTTCCAGGCCTACCTGATGTCGGAAACGGTAGATGAGAGCCGCATAGAGCGGTACCACCGTAACTAGGTAGATGATGAGTCCTAAGAATTGGTTTCCCCAGATGAGGTGAACTCCCACGGCTCCAAGAGACGGAGTTCCAGCCGCAAGACTCATGACCGGGAGCAGCTCGGAAGGGCGGGGCCTGATGCCGAGTTTTCCGTAGACCTGAACCGTGGCCAGCACACAGTCTGTGAGGACGGCTGAGGCCCAAGCGGTTGCTGCCCCAGCTAGCCCCCAGAGTGGAATCAGGGTGAGGTTGAGAGCGACTGCAACAGCTAGTGCGGAGAGCTTGTTGTAAAGTTGCCAGCGGCTACGCCCGCTCATGAGAAGTACACTCTGAACGCCACCGGCGGCCATCTGAACCAGCATGGCTACCCCGATGATCCAAAAGAGCGGTGCTCCCTCAACAAACCCGGAGCCAAAGAATCCCAGTAGCGCGGGGCCGAAGGCCGCCAAGGTGATGAAAAAAGGCCAACCAACAGCCACCAGAATCCGGGTTGCGGAGACAAAGATCTGGCGAGCTCTAATAAGGTCACCCCGAGCGATTGCTGAGGAGATCTCTGGCCCGGTGACCACGCGGGCGGTATGCTCAACCATTGCACCGACACGGACACAACGATTGACAGCGCCGTAGACGCCGCTGGCTGCCGGGCCTAAGAAGAGGCCGATGAGCAGGACATCAATCCATTCCAGGACCGCCTCGACCATGGCCGAGACACCGCGCGCTGAGCTGAAGGCCCAGAAACTTTTTGCGGTCTCGGGCGCAGTGACAGGTGTACTTGCCATGGCTTCAATAGCTAGATGCTTTGCTGGATAGCTGGGAAGATCTTCACCCTGAGGCATGTACTTGCGAACCCATAGCGCTGAAACTGCAAAGACAAGGAGCAGGGGGAGTGACCATGCCAGAGCCAAAGAGAGAATGGCCCCTGAGATACTGACAGCGAGCAGAACAGCCAGAATACGAAGGGTAGGCAGGAGCGCGCTTTGGAGAAAGGTGAACTCTACGGTGTAGCCCAGTCCCCGGAGTGCCCCGAAGCACAGTGTCATCCAGGCCGCAACCAGAATAAAAGGTGCGCTGGCAAGGATAGCTGTACGGTTTTCAGTGCCCATATTGGGGGTCACAACCGGTAGCGCGATAAGGGTTGCCGCAATAAGAACCGTGAAAGCAATGAGGGTTGCGGGGCCAAAAGCATATCGTAAGAGCTTCGGTAGAAGGGAATACTGCCCCAGAGCTCGCTGTGCGCTCATGGCTCTTACAAGGCCGGTATCTGCACCAAAGACACAGAGCGAAGTCGCAATCGCAAAGAGTGCCATGACTTGAAAGAAGGAACCCGCACCGGCTTTACCTACACCATTTGACACTATAAGCGTAGCCACAAAGGCCGCAGCCGAACCGTACATGACGTACAGCGTTGAGAAAGCTCCACTTTTTGCAAGAGAACGAGCCATTAGAGGCCCTCCCCGTACATTCGAGATCTCATCATCATGGCTACCGTCAGCATAAGAACGGTGAGCTGAATGACGTCGAAGGAATAGAAGAAGACCACTGCTAGCGCTGCCACAATCACCGAGTGAACCCACATACCGGTCAGCGATGCAACGTTCCAGGTATTGATGAGGACTGAGACTACATAGAGTAGGAAGAGCCCCAGACCAACAAAACCAAAGCAGAACATGAGAGCCCACACCTGGCCCTGGGTGCCCATTGAAACACCCACGTTATCGGCCATCTTGGAGGTTCCATAGCCTACGAGTGGTGAACGCAAGGTGTACTCAAAAGTGAGCTCGTAGAGTGAGGCCCGACCACCGGTTGAGTTTGAATACTCCTGGCGGCCCAAGATTTCCTCAATAGCACCGGAAACCGTGAGGTAGGTGATGCCCCCAAGGAAGAGCACAAAGCCTATACCCAAAGCACGCCAGTCACCGCGAAGAAGCAAACGGAAGAGGACATAGGCAAAAGCTGCGCCCAGGCCAATGAACATACCTCGGTTTGAGGTTGCCACTGCTGGGACTAGCGAAACAACTACGGCAAGGACAAGAAGGATCTGGGTTTTACGTGAGTGAACCCCGGTAATCACAGCAAAAACAACGGGGGTGAGTAGCGCATAAGCTAAACCCCATGAGTTGGCGTAGGGGAAAGGCGCTGAGGGCCTGTTGTAGGGTACGTCGACTCCCCACGGGAGCTGAACTTCTGCCATGGGGGGGAGCACATAGGCTTTCACCAGGTCGTTATTGAGTAGCGAACCCGGCAAGACAAAACTCATGGGCGTTTGAAGCCTAAAGTTGGGGAAAGCTAGGGCGGCGTAGCCCAGGATAACGACCGTTGCCCATATAGTCAGCAGGCCGCCCAGCATGATGTGGTTAGGGATCCGTTCACGGGCATTAAAGAAATAGACGGTGTAGATACCCACATTGAAGATGTTCATGTAGCGCTGGAACCAGCCTAAAAACTCCGATCCTGTATTGATGGAGACAAGGCAGATAAGCCCCCAGAACATGAGAGCGAACCAGACCCACATGGTGGAATGAACCATCACGTGTCGGCGCATGACCATGAGAACAATCATGATCAAGGCTAGAACCGTTGGGGCGAACTGCATGAAACCCATAGCCCACACAAGGGGGAAGCCATAGAGCAGGATTAAAATGGGCCAGGCCGGGAGCGGTGCGTCCACGGTGGGGGGCACCGCTGACAGAAATCGATTGTAGTGTGAGGTTGGGGAGAGTGGAACCGTCATGCGGATCTAGAGCCCTCTACCTGTTTTATTCACCAGGTTCAGTAGAAATTCGGGCTTGATGAGTCCCGCTGCAATACAGCGTGCGGCCCAGGCCCGAACCTGTAGGGGGTCGCGACGCAGTGCCGATCTTGCGTATGCCTGCGCGGGTTTGCGGTTGCCCAGGGCAGCATGTGCAAAAGCGATCTGACCGGCGATTCTCGCGGTGCCTTTGGGCTGACGCTCAAACTCGGGGTACTTCTGGAGAATATAGGTAAGACCATCGACCATTGACTGCCAGTGCCCCGCAAAGAAGGAGGGGCGATCCCAGAGTATGAGCGCGCCGGGCTTCTGAATTGAGTAAATATCACCGCAACGGGTTGCCCGCAGGAGCAGATCGTAGTCTTCACCATAGGCGGCGGGGAGCTTTTCATCAACCAGCCCAATACGCCCGCCAGGAACTAGGTCATCACGCTTAAAGAGCGTGGTGCAGGGATTAATCTCGGTGATGCGAGAGCGCAGGAAGTCGTCGAATCTTGCAAGCGCAGGAGCAAGACGTTCGATCTCCTTACCTTCAGAACGAATGACGATGCCAGATGAAATGGCGATAGCCTCCGGGTGCTCTTTCCAGAGTTTGATCTGTTCAGAGATACGGGTGGGGTACCAATAATCATCATCGTCGCAGAAGCCAACACATTCACCGCTGGCCTCAACCACACCGGTGTTCCGTCCGCCGGCAAGACCCTTCGAATGTGAGTTAACAATGGTCTTAAGAGAGCGGTTGGGCGGTACCGTCATATCGGATAGATCATCGATATCAACGTAGTCAAACACAACGATAACCTCGATGTGACCGGTGTAGTCCTGGTCAAACATGGATTGAACGGTCTGTCGCAACAGCTGGGGGCGTGCCCCTGCGGTTGCAATAAGTGCTGAAATTTTAACGTCGGACATGGGACCTATGCTCCTTGAGGTGTACTGAGTGACAGGAACTTACGGCGCATGGAGAGAAGAACCGTTGCTGCGTTTGAGAGGAAGAGGAGGCCGTAGGCAATGAGGAAGCCCCAGCCCGTTCCCCAGAGAATAAAGACCCAGCAGAAAGTACCGGAATCCATATGTAGATTGATGAAAGAGCGAAGACTTCCCCCCGAGGGTGGCTCCTGCCTAGCGTGCTTTTTACGGAGCTGTTCTGCCAGAATCTGGCTCATGAAGTGGCCGGTCATCAGAACCGAAAAAGCCAGGGGTAGCCACCAGAGCTGCCAGCCTGTCACAGGCCAGCTGCCGGGGTACTTGATGAAGCCGATCAGGATGGTCAGGTGCATGGCGGGGGTACGCATAGCATCAACGACGTGATCTAGCCATTCCCCGGCGGGGGAGGATTTGCCTGTCACGCGGGCAACCTGGCCATCAGCGGAGTCGAGCGCGTAGCCCAGGGCAAAGAGGAAAGCTGCAAGCGCGCCCACAGCCAAAGCGGGCTGGGCAGTCAGCAAGAGAAGCATGGCTAGCAGCGAGGTGAGGGCGCTGATGGCGGTGACGCCGTTTGGGGTAATACCACACTTAACGGCAGCGGCTGCAAAGATGCGTGCGACCCGACGATTAACCCAGCGGGTGTAAGCAGGTACGCCCACCCCGGGCTTCTGCGCTGCATTCAAATGTGAAAGTGTTTCCCTGAACCGGCCTTTGGTGCCAGAGGAAGAAGAGGTCATAGCCATGCCCTGGAAGTCCCTAGTAAAGTGCGAGCAGATAAGTGCGGTGTGCGGACCGCTTGTTAGCCCCTGAGGCGGCCTATCATTGCTTTACCCCTCAGGTGTAGGGAAAGGTAGATGCCGCTCAAGGGTGGGGGGTATATCCCTCAATCTTAGGTCAGAGTAGATTCAAACAGTAGCCGACCTTCTTGGGACAAGCCCCATATTTATAAGGACTTGTCCCTATCATTTGTCAGCTAAACGGTGGACGAAAGGGTCCCCTGTCTTCATAAGCCGCCGCTAAACATGTAGGCAAAAAGACCCAGAGCTTAATCTTTTACCGGGATGTATAGGAAGGTAGAAAATCCTGCTCATCAAAGGGAAACCTTTGGGGAGCAGGATTTTCTATTCTTTGCCCGAGCAGCTTCTAGCGTGTTACCAGAGTTGCATCCATATCGAAGGTGGTAGGTTCGCCACGACGGTAGGAATGAACCTCAACCGCGATGACGTTCTTACCATCTTTGAGATCCTTAGACGGAATGGTGATAGTAAGCGGGTTAGCCTTTGCATCAGCATAAGAAACTCGTGCAAGAGCAGCCGTCCTAGGGTAGGCATTGGCAGGGAGGTTCTGACGGGCCACTTCCTTGCCGTTGACATAGATAGCGATGCCATCATCAGCGTAGGTAGTCAGGACCAGCTCCTGGTTAGGAGCGGGGTTCAAGGTGAACTCCTTACGCAAGAAGAAGGACGAGGGCTGGGTGAAGAAGTTGAAGGTCAGCTGGGTCTTCAGGCTACCTTCACCCCAACCGATTGAAGTTGGTGCCGTGTACCACTGCCAGGCGGTGTTGTACCTGTAATTGGTATCGCGCCAGCTACGGTCAAAGTCACTGAAGAGGTGAAAAGCTACCCGCCAGTCATCTCCAGAGGCAATGATTTTTTGGTCGGCTGGTTTCTCCGGCTCAATCGGTTCCACCGGGTCAGCTGGAGCCGGATTATCTTCAACATCGGGTTGTTCTGGGTCAGCGGGAGTGTCCTCCCCAATGGGGGGAGCCACTGGGTCAGCCCCATCGGCGGGCTGATCAGGGTCCTGCCCGGGCTCCGGCTGATCCGGTGGGGTAAGCGGGTCCTCGCCTGGTCCTGGTTCCACAGGTGGGCTTACCGGGGCCTTGGTGGGTTGGGGCAGGTCTGGGGGAGTCACCGGGGACTCCTCAGCGGGTGGGGTAGTGGGCTCCGCTGGTGGGGCCTTGACTTCTGCCAGGGCAACAGGGGTTGTCTCAGAGTAGTTGCCTACGTTATCGACTGAGCGTACAAAGTAGCGAGCATCATCTGTGTGAGCAACCGAGTAAGAGGTGCCCTGAGTGACTGTAGCAATCACGCGATCGTTGCGCAGTACCTGGTAATCGGTGCGGCCAGCAGTGTTGCTGTCCCAGGTGAGCTGGTCGTTAGTTCCGTCTGAGGTGACCTGCAGGTTGCTAGGTGCAGCAGCTGCAGTAACATCCTGGGGAGTAAAGCGAGCGAAGCCCACCGTTGCTTGGGTACCGTTTGCGCCTCGGGAACGGGTGATATCCCCACCCACCCATAGGACACCGGTGGAATCGAGGAAGGAGGCCCAAACGCCATACCCTCTTGCCCCGGCAAGATCGGGTGCGAACTCTGGTAGCAGGTGACCAGACTGGGCATCAAAGGCGGCGATTAGCCGGATCCGGTGGATATTAGAGGAGGTTTCCCAAGGGGTGCTGTACTGCTGGCCTCCCTGATAAATCCAGTCACCACAGTGACAGGAGCCGTAGATAACGTTAGCCTGCGGGTCAAAGCTCAGATCTTGGAAGTCTCCACCCTTTTTGGCGATAGAGGATGAGCGTCGAGAAAGATCGGACTTATCGTATTGGGCAATGAGGTGCTCAGCACCACCGGCCCAGATGGAGTCCCCTACATCCTGAACATCAAACTGGAAGCCGTCGCTGGGGTAGGGGTTATCTGCCCGGTGGGACAAGGCCCAATTCCAGCTTTTAGCCAGGGTGCCCTCGGTGGTTTTTAGGTAGGCCAGCTTTCGAGAGGGCTGGCCGCTGACTGTGGTGAAGTAGCCAGCAAGGGCTACCCCGTCATCGCTGGCTGAGATGCCGTTAACGGTGCCGTTAGTGGCAGGGCGCCAGCTAATATCAACTGTCCCGTCGCTCAAGGAGAACCTGGCGGCGTTACGAGAGTATGCGTAGCTGAGGCGGTTGGCACCCTTGACGTGAGTGAAAGAACCACCGATGTAAACATAATCGCCGTGAACTTCAATGGTTTTGACTACGGGAACTCCGGAGGCCAGCCTATTTTCAATATCCCAGTCTAGGGAGGTATCTGTTTGACCTGTAACCGGGTCTAAAATGACAAACCCGTTGGCTGGTTTTCCGTTGACTCGGCTGAACTCGCCACCTACGGCCAGCAGGTTATTGGGTAGGGCCGCCAAAGACTTGATTTGCCCGTTGAAGGTGGGGGTGAAGGTGCGGACTAATTCGGCTGTGTTGACGTCGTAGCCCGCGATGAAAGCCTGGTTAACGGTTTCGCCGTTGGCGCTGACAACATTCTTGAAGTCCCCTCCGGTAAAGACAGTGTTGCCGACCTGAGCAATGGCCTGGACTCGGGTGTTGAGTTCAGAGACAACACCGGTTCCTGAGTCTTCGGAGGTTCGCCAACGCATAGAAGCCGTGTAGCTGTTGGGCAGTTGACGGTTGGTCTCAGCGGGTAATCCGCTATCACCGATGGCCTTAAAACCCGCCGTGTTCTGAGTAATTCGGGGGCGGATAAAGACCTGGGTGAAGGCTATGGGCGGGGTGCCGTAGCTCGGTGACCAGAGGTAGGAGGTGGCTGATGAGCTACCCCACACACCGGCCTTGTAGGCAAAACCATTCTTCCACCCATAGGTTTTAGAGGTGGTGAAATCAAGAGTGTTGAAAGAACCCCAACTGCCTACGCTACCTAGGGAGGCAGGTGTGCTGTAGTTAGAACTGGTGAAGGGGGGATTCTCAAAACGAATGTCTGACCAGTTGGCTGTGGCGCGTAGGGCCCAACTCCACTTTTCTGTCTGTGATCGTTTGGCGTAGGTATTCTGCCAGCTACGACCATTCATGTCTGCTGCGCGACGGAAGCGGATTCCATCCTGTAAAGAGTCAACTCTTTGTCCATTGAGAAGTTGATCCACTTTTTCTGATGAGAGCTGGACGGGGGTGAAGGCAGTTGAGCCTTCAGGCTGAGTATAGAGCTCAGAGGCATCGCCGCGACCGTAGTAGTCCTCAGCCCAGCCTTCTCGTCCTCGGCCGATGAGAACCCAGCCGCCGCCGTCTGTTTCCTGGTCACAGTAAAATTTTTCTGGGGCGTCCATGGAGGGGGTATAGAGCCAGTAGGTTCCTGACTTTGCTGTGGGGTCGTTTTGTTTGACCTCCCAGCAGGAGGCAGCGGCGGTTTCCGAAGACAGGCCGTTAGGGGCAAAATCATTGGTGGCTGTTGCTCCGGGGAGTAGGGAGACACCTAGGCCTAAGGCAAGAGCTCCTACTGAGATCTTGGTGATGAGTGATGGTTTTTTCATGTCTGTTAGCAATCTGCGTTATTGGGGAAATCTTGGGAGGCTATTTTCCAAGTCCCTTTGTCTTCGATCAGGGTAAAGATGTTCAGGGAGCGTGTGGCCTGGGCCGAGTTCATGAGGTTTCCGGAGGAGTCAAATACTTTGACTTGGGATGAATCAAGGCAGACTTCGAGAATCTTTGCTTTCTGGCCCTGATATTCGCCGTCGGCAATTTTGGGTGTACCGATGACCTTGGAGCTACCTTCTACATGCCAGCCACTCATTGCGTATTCGGTGGCAGTGGCAATGTACTGGTCGAGGGCGCTACCGGTGGTGATGGTTTCTAGCTGCGACATGGTTTCAGGAGAGACATAGGAGCTAGGCTCGGCCAGGGCCTTGTCGTCCTGTGCGGTTGAACCCTCGGGAGAGAGCTCTTCTGCTCCTGGCACATCAAGGGGGGGGACCTTGGAGAGAGTTTCCTCAACCTGGTTGTAGAGCTCTTCGGTTTTCTTTACCTCGTCTGCATCCGACTTCGCTTCAGTGGCCTGGGCTAGAGCACTTGCTGCCTGGTTATTTTCGGGCAGAGCCTCTTCCGAGCTATTTGAGCTAGCAGATGGCTGTGCCACAGCAGAAGCGCTCCCGGGTGCGCTTGTAGCATTTCCTGAGGCCTTGGTGGCAGATGCCGTAGCTGAACTGCTGCCTGAAGTTTCAGGGGTGGTCATTGACCCGCAGGCCGTCAATCCCAAACTGGCTGCTAATGATGCGGTGAGGGCTATAGTCCGAAAGGGAGATATAGCGGGGAAAAAGGATAGAGAGGTCCCTAATATGTTCATGTAGTCCCTTAAGATGGTGCGAAATAAGCTAGCGCCCCCGGGACTTGTGCGAGAAGATTTATAGGAAACCGGAGGTGAGCTAGACACTTCAATTTTATCGGTATAACCCCTGTAAAAAATCAGGTTACTTGGTAGTAACTTGTGGGGACAAGGCAATAAATTCCTCACCAGGGAATCTATCTAAAGTATGTCAATGCTGGGGATAAAATCCCCAAATGTGGGGGCAAGAGTTACTGCCTGCTAAGACCCCTTCAATGGCCCACATCACCCTACCTTGGCAGGGGGCCGCCTATGGGATAATGGGGGCTGCACTAGAGGTCTGATCGATGGAGCGAACATGTCATTGCGTGGTATCACCGCCGCCCTGAGCCAGGAACCGAGTTATCGGGCTATTAGCAATCAGGCTTTTGCAAGCCCATCATCACGTGTTGATGAGTTCATCATCGGTGCTCCCGATGGAGCCCGCCCCTTTGTGCTAGCGGGTTTGGCTGACCAACTGAGTGCCTCCGCACCAGAAGCTACTCAGCCTGTCCTGCTCGCAATTACAGCCACCGATCGAGAAGCTGAAGACACCGCAACAGCTCTTGGCGCTCTGGTAGAGCCCGGGGCAGTCCAGCTCTTTCCTGCATGGGAAACCCTGCCCCATGAACGGCTCTCACCCCGAAGCGATACCGTAGGACAAAGGCTCTCCGTTTTGCGTGCGCTCGATCAAGGAGGCCCTCAGGCCCCCCGTATCGTGGTGGCACCCATTCGCTCGGTCCTCCAGCCGCTGGTTGCTGGTCTTGAAAAGATGCTCCCGGTTTATCTCAAGCTAGGCCAAGAACAAGACTTCGATGAGCTCATCAAAACCCTGGCAAACGCCGCCTATTCACGGGTTGACTTAGTCTCTAAGCGAGGAGAGTTCGCTGTTCGAGGCGGAATCATCGACATCTTTTCCCCTACTGCCGCCCATCCCGTACGCGTCGAATTCTTCGGCGATGAAGTGGAGAGCATCCGTTACTTCTCGATAGCTGACCAACGAACCCTCCCCGGACAGGAGCACCCCCAAGAACTTGTGGCACCACCCTGCCGTGAACTGCTTATAACCCCGGCGGTTATGAGCAAAGCAGCCCGTCTCAAAGCCGATTTCCCGGGGGCAGCCGCCATGCTTGAAAAAATTGCAGGCGGTATTTACGTAGAGGGTATGGAGTCCCTCATCCCCTTACTGGTTGACGACATGGTGACCCTGCTCGATCACCTGCCTGCTGGCTCCCTGCCCCTTGTTTTCGAACCTGAGCGGGTGCGCTCGCGAGCCCACGACCTGGTAGCAACCAACGAAGAGTTCCTCCTTGCTGCCTGGGACTCAGCTACCGAAACCTCCCAGGCTCCTATTGACCTGACTGACCGCAGCCCCCAGGAGCTGAGCCAAGGTGGATTCAGGACCGTTGCCTCAATCCGTGATGAAGCCCTTGCCCGAGGCTTTGGCTGGTGGGCCATGACTGCACTGGGTGTAGATGATGCGGTCGATGACGGCATTGACTCCGTTCAGCTTGCTGCACGTGCCCCGCACACCTACGCGGGCAACGTCAACGAACTGCTCACCGAGGTCGGTAAGAAGATTAAGGCCGGCTGGCGGATCACCGTCGTGACGGACGGCCCCGGCCCGCTAGCCCGCTTACTCGACCTCTTCCAGCAGGCTGAGATTCCGGCATCACGCGTCCAAGACCTGACCAATCCACCCGAGCCCGGCATGATCGAGATGACAACCGCTAGCATGGGGCGCGGCTTCATGATGGACACCGAGCGGCTCGGTCTGCTCACCGAGGCGGATATCCTGGGCCGTACCAGCCCCTACGCTACCCGCGATTTGCGCAGTGGCAAGCTACCGGTGCGCCGCCGAAAGAACGCGGTAGATCCCATGTCTTTGAGTGCGGGGGACTACGTAGTGCATGAACAACACGGTATCGGTCAGTTCGTGGAGCTGATTCAGCGCCCCATTGCCGGGGCCACAGTCACCCCGGGCCAGCCCAAGCCCATGAAAGAGTACCTGGTACTGGAGTACGCCCCCTCTAAGCGGGGCGGCCCCAAGGACAGGCTCTTTGTGCCCAGCGACCAGCTGGACCAGGTCTCTAGCTATGTGGGCGGTGACGCTCCGGTACTCTCTAAAATGGGCGGTTCCGACTGGGCCAAGACTAAGTCAAAGGCCCGCAAAGCGGTCAAGGAAATCGCCGCTGATCTCATTAAACTGTATTCTGCCCGCCAGGCCTCGCGCGGTCATGCCTTTGGGCCCGACACCCCCTGGCAGGGTGAACTGGAAGAAGCCTTCCCCTACAACGAGACACCCGACCAGCTCTCGGCTATCAACGAGGTCAAGGCCGACATGGAGAAAGAAATCCCCATGGACCGCCTGATCTCGGGGGATGTGGGCTACGGCAAGACCGAAATCGCTGTGCGTGCCGCCTTCAAAGCCGTTCAAGATGGCAAGCAGGTGGCAGTTCTGGTCCCCACCACCTTGCTGGCCCAGCAACACTACGAGACTTTCACCGAGCGCTTCTCCGGCTTCCCCGTCTCTATCAAGGTGCTCTCCCGCTTCCAAAAAGCTAAAGAATCTGCCGAAACCATCGAGGGAATCAAGCACGGCTCCGTCGATCTTGTGGTGGGCACCCACCGGATTCTGTCCGAGTCCATCGAATGGAAGGACCTGGGCCTGGTTATTATTGACGAGGAACAGCGCTTCGGAGTGGAGCATAAGGAAAAGCTCAAAACCATGCGCACCAACGTGGACGTGCTAGCCATGAGTGCCACCCCCATTCCTCGCACTCTGGAGATGTCACTGACCGGTATCCGGGAGACCTCCACCCTGGCCACCCCGCCTGAGGAACGCCACCCGGTTCTCACCTTTGTTGGCCCCAAGACCGATCAACAGGTAACCGCCGCTATCCGCCGGGAGCTCATACGCGAAGGCCAGGTCTTTGTGGTTCATAACCGGGTCGCCACTATCGAAGAAACCGCCAACGAGATTCAGAAACTGGTGCCCGAGGCCCGTATTGCCGTTGCGCACGGGCGCATGAGCGAGTCCCGGCTGGAAAAAATCATTGTGGACTTCTGGGAAAAGAAGTTCGATGTGCTCGTCTCAACTACCATTGTGGAGACCGGCCTGGATATCTCCAACGCCAATACCCTGATTGTGGACCAAGCCCAGAACTACGGGTTGTCCCAGCTTCACCAGTTGCGCGGGCGTGTAGGCCGTGGCCGCGAACGCGCCTACGCCTACTTCCTCTACCCGGTAGAGAAGATGCTGAGCGAGGTCGCCCATGAGCGCCTTAAAGCTGTTGCTACCCACAACGAGCTGGGCGCGGGTATGCGCCTTGCCATGAAAGACCTTGAGATTCGCGGGGCTGGTAACCTGCTTGGTGGTGAACAGTCAGGGCATATTGCAGGTGTTGGCTTTGACCTCTACCTGCGTCTGGTGGGGGAGGCCGTAGCCTCCTTCCAACACGGAGATAAAGAAGAAACACCGGCCGACATCAAGGTGGACCTACCCGTCAACGCTCACATGCCCCACGACTACGTTTCCTCCGAACGCCTGCGTCTTTCTGCCTATCGTCAGATTGCTCAGGCTCAGACCGCTGAGGAACTGGGCGAAGCCCGCGAAGAACTCATTGACCGTTACGGCCAGCCCCCGGCCCCCGTGGAGAACCTCTTTAAAGTTGCCTCCCTACGCCACCGTGCTCGGGCTGTGGGTCTGGAGGAAATCGTCGCTATGGGACCCAAGATACGGTTTTTCCCGGTCAATGACCTGCCAGAGTCCCGCCAGATGCGCCTAGAGCGTATGTACCCCGGCTCAACCTACCGGCAGATTCCCGGTACAGAGAACTGGCAGATTCTTGTTCCCCGCCCCAAGACAGCCCGGCTTGGTGGCAAAGACCTGGTAGATGAAGCCATCGTGGAGTGGACTGAGCAGTTTATCCACGCCATCTTTGAGGCAGGTACGGCTTAACCCCTAGCTGGGGCAGCTGTAATAAAAGAGGCTGGCCCACCATGACGGTGGGCCAGCCCCTTTTGCCTTGCCTTGTGCTAGCAGAACTTACTTAAGGAAGAGATCGCTACCGCCGGTGTGCACGCGCTCATTGGTCTTAGAGGGAAGAATCCAAAGCGGAACCATGAAGGTTACACCGTAGAGAATAACGGCAACCATCCACCAGACCCAGCCGCCCTCGGGGTACATGCCCAGGGTATAAAGGCAACCCAAGAGCATAACAAAGCAGAGAACAAAAAGGGCGATGTTTGAGCCAAGCTCCTTGGTGCCGGAGTACTGGGGGGCGCCGCTCCGCTTGCGATTACCAGATTCCAGACCCAACGATTCAACGTTGGACCGCTTCTCGGCTTCTTGCTGCTCAGTGGCATTATCCATGAGAAATCCTTTAGTGGGATGTGTGTGCTTTTATAGATAGTATAGGTGTTCAGCTAGAGGTTTGCACCCCTACGGGGGGCCCCGCGCTTTTAGTAGGCCCCAGGTGTTTCCTGCCCCGCTTCAATGATAGCGATACCCTGAGAAGCACCGATACGGGTAGCGCCAGCCTCAATCATGGCCAGCGCATCTTGGCGGGTGCGCACACCGCCAGAAGCCTTAACACCCAGGTCGGGGCCAACGGTCTTGCGCATAAGGGCAATGTCTTCAAGGGTGGCACCCGACGCTGAGTAGCCGGTGGAGGTCTTCACAAAGTCAGCACCTGCCTCAACAGAAGCCTGGCAAGCCAGAACCTTCTGCTCATCGGTGAGCTCAGAGGTTTCAATGATGACCTTAAGCTGGGCGCCACCTGCGTGGACGGCATCGGCTACAGCCTTAATATCTGCAACCAGGGCCTCCTTCTTGCCGGCCTTGGCATCGGCAATGTTGATGACCATATCGACCTCAGCGGCACCTGCCTCAACTGCGGTTTTAGCCTCAAAAGCCTTAACCACGGTGGCGGAAGCGCCGAAGGGGAAGCCCACTACAACGCAGGGAAGGGACTGAGAGCCGGCTAGCTCTTCAGCCAGGACCGGTGCCCAAACTGGGTTAGCGCAGACGCTGGCGAAGCCGTAGCGCTTGGCTTCGGAGCAGAGCCGGCGGACGTCCTCTTCGGAGGCGCTGGGAGCCAAAATGGTGTGGTCAATCATGGCGGCCAGCTCGGCCTGGGTAAGTTCAAGAGTCATGGTTTCTCCTTGCAACGTGGGCTTAGAGGCCCAGCGCGATTTTCATATCTTCGGTAATGCGGGCAAGCCGGTCTGCGGCTATCGAACGGGCCTCTGCTACGGATTCGGTAACGGGCACAAGGACTTCAAGGTAGCACTTGAGCTTGGGCTCGGTGCCAGAGGGGCGCACAATGACGCGCGATGAGTCTTCGGTATAGAAGCGCATGCCGTCGGTCGGGGGCAGAGCCTCGCTACCCTGGGTCAGGTCATCACTGACAGTCACCGGCGAACCTGCCAAGTCCTGAGGAGGCGCGGTGCGCAGGCGCTTCATCATGGCCGGAATCAGGGCTAAATCATCAACGCGCACCGAAAGCTGGTCGGTAGCGTAGACACCGTGTTCACGGGCAATCTCATCGAGAAGCGCGGGGAAAGAAGAAGCAGCATCCTTGAGTTCCTGGGCGTAGTCGGCCATGACCAGGGCGGCAGAGATGCCGTCCTTATCGCGGACCTGGGCATGATCGACGCAGTAGCCCAGGGCTTCTTCGTAGCCAAAGGTTAGGTCCTCAACACGGGCAATCCACTTGAAGCCGGTGAGGGTTTCAACGTGCTTGACTCCCGCGGCGCGGGCCAGGGCGCCCATCTGGCGGGAGGAGACAATCGAGTTAGCAAAGGTTGCCTGTGCCGGATTGGTCAGCTGAGCCAGCAGACGAGAGGCCAAAATAGTGCCTGTTTCGTCCCCGCGGAGCATACGCCAGGTGCCCTCTTGCCTGATGGCAAAGGCGGCGCGGTCAGCGTCTGGGTCGTTAGCGATAATCAGGTCGGCATCAATGTGCTGGGCAAGGGCCATCGCTAGGTCCAGGGCGCCGGGCTCTTCTGGGTTGGGGAAGGCCACGGTCGAGAAGTTAGGGTCCGGGTCAGCCTGCTCAGGGACCAGAGTGACATTCTTAAAACCGGCCTGGTTCAGCACAGCAAGAGCGGTCTTGCCGCCCACGCCGTGCATGGGGGTCAGAACAATCTTGAGGTCCCGTTCTTTGGTTTCCACCAGGGGAGTGACCCTGTTGATGTAGTCGGTGGCAAGGCTCGCGGGGAGTACATTCCAGCCCTCAGCAGCCAGCACAGGGGCTTCAACCGCCGCGATGGAGGCGGCAATATCACCGTCATAGGGCGGAATAATCTGGGCACCGCGCGCACCGGGTTCAACGGCGGCCCCACCGAGGTAGACCTTATAGCCGTTATCGTTGGGCGGGTTGTGGGAAGCCGTGACCATGACCCCTATTTCTGCCCCGTATTCGCGGGTGGCCCAGGCTGTAACAGGGGTGGGCAGGGCGCTGGGCATGAGGTGGGTCTCGATGCCTGCGGCGGTGAAGATAGCGGCGGTATCGGTGGCAAAGATATCGGAGTTCTTACGGGCATCAAAGCCCACGACGGCCGAAATCTTCTCCCAGCCCTCCGCCCGTGCTCGTGCTACCGCGTAGTTAGCTAGCCCCTGGGCAGCCCGCTGAACAACCACACGGTTCATACGCATGGGACCTGCCCCCAGCTCAGCACGTAGACCAGCGGTACCGAACTGTAGAGTCCCGCTAAAGCGGTCTGCCAGGTCAGCGGCAGCATCTTGGCTGCCGGCCTCTACCTGCGCAATGATGCCCTCAAGCTGGCTTTTGGTCTCCGCGTCGGGGTCAAGAGCTACCCAGGCGCGGGCTTGCTCAAGAAGCTGGTTAATATCTGGGGTCATGTGTGTTCTCCAAGGTGAGAGGTGTCAAGCCCCGGCAGAAAGTATGCCGGGGCCGGTGATGGGATAAGCCCGGGTTTAGAGGGCCGCAATAATATCTGCCAGCAGGCGCGAGATGCGGGGGCCAGCGGCCTGGCCAGCCTCAATAACCTCAGCGTGGCTCAGAGGGGTCTCCTGGATACCTGCGGCCAGATTGGTAACCAGTGAGATACCAAAGACTTCAAGGCCTGCGGCGCGGGCGGCAATGGCTTCAAGAGCGGTGGACATACCCACCAGATCAGCACCTAAGACACCGGCCATGCCAACTTCGGAAGGAGTCTCGTAGTGGGGGCCAGGGAACTGCATGTAGACGCCTTCTTGCAGGCTGGGGTCAATACCTTTTGCCAGGTCGCGGATACGCGGTGAGTATAGGTCGGTCAAATCAACAAAGTGGGCGCCGGTGAGTGGAGACGCTGAGGTGAAGTTGATGTGATCGGCAATCAGCACAGGCTCACCGGCTGAGTAGGCCGGATTGAGGCCACCGCAGCCGTTGGTCAGAATCATGGTCCGGGCACCGGTTGCAGCAGCGGTACGAACACCATGGACCACGGCTTCAACACCGCGCCCCTCGTAGTAGTGGGTGCGGGCACCGATGACCAGGGCACGTTGACCGCCGGGGGTCAAAATTGAGGTAATGGTCCCGGGGTGGCCAACCACGGCGGCCTTGTGAAAGCCCGGAACCTCATCGGCGGAGAGGACGTGGGTTGCCTCACCAATCAGGGAGGCGGCTTGACCCCAGCCTGACCCGAGCGTCAGTGCCAGATCATGCTTTTCTACACCGGTTTTCTCGGCAATAAAGTCAGCTGCTTCGCGGGCGCGAACAAGCGCCGGGTGCGAGGGGTCAGCGGTGGATACGGAGGAAATATTTGAATCATTCAACACCCTACCTACGGTACCAAACCCGCCCGCCACCCACCTATATCTGCGAGCACAAAAGAAGTAGCCTTACCCGGTAAACAGTGAACACTCAGCGGGCTACCGCAACCGCCTGCACCTCTTAAGTTGAGGGTTCCTGCGATGTAGGACACAATATAAGGTGTGACTCTAAAAACAGACTACGCATCACACAAACTCGTCATTCTTGGTGGAGGCCCCGGTGGCTACGAGGCCGCCCTGGTAGCCGCAAGCCACGGTGCCGATGTAACACTGATTGAAGACAAAGGTATGGGCGGTTCGGCCGTTCTTACCGACGTTGTGCCATCCAAAACACTGATTGCAAGCGCAGATGCTCGCAACCGCTTCGGTAAGGCCCAAGAACTAGCTATCTCGGTGGGGGAGGACGACTCTCCGCCCCCTATCTCGGTTGACCTGGCAAAGGTCAATGAGCGGCTACTTGCTCTGGCCCACCAGCAGTCCCAGGACATCAAACGAACCCTGGAACGTAGTGGGGTCAAGATTATCCACGGGAGGGGTAAGCTCGTTGACAAGCACACCATTGAAGTCACCGACAAGACCGGCCTGGTCTATGAGCTTGCAGCAGATTTTATCCTCCTTGCAGTAGGAACTCACCCCCGTGAGCTACCCACCGCCCAGCCAGATGGTAAGCGAATCCTTAACTGGACCCAGCTTTACCAGCTTGAAAAGCTCCCCGAAGAGCTAATCGTTGTTGGCTCTGGTGTCACCGGTGCTGAGTTCGCTTCAGCCTACAAGGGCCTGGGCTCATCGGTTACACTCATCTCCTCGCGTGACCAGGTTCTTCCCGGTGAAGACCAAGACGCCGCAACCGTTCTTGAAAATGTCTTTGAACGCCGCGGCGTCCGAGTTATGCCGCGTTCGCGGGCCGACGCCGCCTGCTACAACGAGGCGGGTGACGGCGTTATCGTAACCCTGGGGGACGGGCGTAAGGTCTCTGGCTCCCACGTTTTGATCGCCGTGGGCTCGATCCCCAATACAGAGAACCTGGGCCTGGCTCAGGCAGGGGTTGAGGTCAACGAGACCGGGCACATCAACGTGGACCGCGTCTCTCGTACCAATATCTCCAATATCTACGCCGCCGGTGACTGCACAGGTGTTTACCCGCTGGCATCAGTTGCGGCTATGCAGGGCCGAGTAGCTGTGTCTCATATGATGGGGGACACCGTTAAGCCCCTGCGAACCCATCAGGTAGCGGCTAATATCTTCACCGCCCCCGAGATCGCCACTGTTGGCGTCAGCCAGCGCGAAATCGAGCAGGGCAAGTACCAGGCCGATATGGTCATGCTACCGTTGGCTACTAACCCGCGTGCCAAGATGATGGCTGTTGAGGATGGCTTCATCAAGATTTTTGCTCGCAAACATTCGGGCACCGTGATCGGTGGTGTTGTAGTTGGTCCGCGAGCCTCGGAGCTCATCTTCCCGCTGTCCTTGGCTGTGGATAAGAAGTTGCACGTCGATGATATTGCCGAGTGTTTCACGGTCTACCCCTCCTTGACCGGCTCTATCTCAGAAGCCGCCCGCCAGCTTCACACCAAATAAAAACCCATAGATATACCAAAAGCGCCGCCGGTCTTCCAGCGTGGGAAAGACCTGCGGCGCTCTATGATGCTGGATTTTTATAGAACCTACTGGGTTCGCTCCATGGTAGTTAGGTTAACGTCCCTGGTCTCATGGGTAATAGCCATAAAGATTAGGGTGAGCAAGCTTGCACCGGCCAGGTAAAGCCCCACTGCGCCAACGCCGCCGTGGGCGTTGAGCCAAACCGCTGCGTAGGGGGTTAGCGCCGCCCCCAGGATGGAGGCCACGTTGTAGCTGATACCGCTAGCGGTATAGCGAACGTTGGTGGGGAAAAGCTCGGGCAGGTAGGCCGACATGGAACCAAAGGTCAGGCCCATCAGGGTCATTCCGATGGCCATGAAGAGGATAATACGCCCAATGTTAGCGTTGGACCCGGTACCAACACTGGCAGGGTCCATCAGGAAGCCGAAAGACATACCGAAGATCATGATGAAAGCGGTAATCACCAGCTGGGAGGAGCGGCGACCATACTTATCTGCCAGCCAGCCCGATACAGGAACCATTGCGGCAAAGAAGAGAATGGTGATGATCTGGATAACCAGGAAGGTGCGATAGGCAATGCCCAGGCCGCCGTCTTCAATCTTGCCGATACCGAAGGAGAGGATCCAGGCAGTCATCAGGTAGAAGAGAACGTAGGTAGCCAGCATAATGAAAGTCCCCTGAATCATGGGCCACCTGGCAACACGGAAAGCTTCAGCCAGAGGGGTCTTAACCTTCTGTTCCTGCTCTAGTGCCTGCTTAAAGATCGGGGTTTCCTCCAGTTTGAAACGCACGTAGAGCCCAACCGCCACCATGATGATAGAAGCTATGAAGGGGATACGCCAGCCCCAGACCAGGAAGCCGTGGTTCAGACTGTCACCGGCCGCTAGCGAGGTGAAACCCATCGACAGGGTAAGAAGCAGCATGAAACCGTTAGCCAGAATAAAGCCAAACGGTGCCCCAAGCTGGGGCCACATAGCTGCGCGTGCACGCTTACCTTCTTGGGCGTACTCGGTGGCCAGCAGGGCCGCACCTGACCATTCACCGCCCAGGCCCAGGCCCTGGCAGAAGCGCAGGATAGTTAGCAGAGTAGGGGCCCACAGGCCAATCTGGTAGTAGGTGGGGAGCAGACCGATCAGGAAGGTTGCGATACCCATGGTCAGTAGCGCGCCCACCAGGGTGGCCTTGCGGCCTACCTTGTCACCGAAGTGACCGAAGACGACAGAGCCAATTGGACGGGCAATAAAGGCGGCACCAAAAGTTGCCATAGAAGCTAGTAGCTTGGCGGTGTCATCGTTGCCGGTGAAGAAGAGTGCGGGGAAGACAGCTACAGCTGCGGTGGCATAGATGTAGAAGTCATAGAACTCAATGGTGGTACCAATCAGCGAGGCCAGAATGACCCGACTGCGGGGCACCGTGATATCTGCGGAGTCTCTACGAGGCCTAGTGGAGGTGGACATGGTTTTCTCTCGGGATATATGGGGTGTATGCCTACGGTTTTAATGTAAGACTCCGGTTCTCATTCTGAAACTTGTGTTTCATATTCTGAGAGCGCTATTCACTGGTGGCAAATAGACAGGGGCATACCCTACCTACCAGATAGCCCTTGGGCGGGTATCAGGCAGCGGGCATGCCCCGGCATAAACCTAGGGCAGGCTACCTATTTGATGGTTGCAACAAGGGCCCCAGCAGAAACGGTATCGCCTGCTTTGAGCTTGAGACCGGTGACCTTACCTGCCTTGTGCGCTGTAATAGGCTGTTCCATCTTCATGGCTTCAAGAACCACAATCAGATCACCCTCAGCGACCTTAGTGCCGTCCTTGACCGCCACCTTGACGATAGTGCCCTGCATGGGACTGGTCAGCTCATTGCTATTGGCCGGGCCGCTTGCGCCGCCACGAGCCGAACGGGACTTACGGGCCTTAGCCGCAGAGGCGGGCTTAGCACCGGTACCGGCTAAGGAGGGCATGGTAATTTCCATGCGCTTGCCGTTGACCTCAACGGTAATCTTCTGGCGCTCGTCCTCAGCCTCGGCCAGGGTAAGAGCACCATCGTAGGCGGGCAGATTATTCTTGAATTCGGTCTCAATCCAACGGGTGTGCACAGCAAAGGTGCCGCCCTCACCGGGAGCAAAAGCGGGGTCATTAAGAACGGCAGCGTGAAAGTTGGCGACCGTGGGCATACCCTCAATCACCAGTTCACCCAGCGCACGGCGGGCGCGCGCAAGAGCCTGGTCACGGTCAGCACCGGTCACAATGAGCTTGGCAATCATAGAGTCAAAGTTGCCACTGACGGTATCGCCGGCAATGACCCCGGAATCCCAGCGCACGCCAGGCCCCTGGGGCACAACCAGCCTGTCAATAGTGCCGGGGGAGGGCATGAAGCTCCGGCCGGCGTCCTCACCGTTGATACGGAACTCGAAGGAGTGGCCCCGCACCTGGGGGTCAACCGGGCTAATTTCTTCGCCGCGCGCAATCCGGAACTGCTCACGTACCAGGTCAATACCGGTGACTTCCTCAGAAACCGGGTGCTCCACCTGCAGGCGGGTATTGACCTCCAAGAAGGAGATAGTGCCGTCGGTACCCACCAAGAACTCGCAGGTACCCGCGCCCTGGTAGCCAGCCTCCCGCAAAATTGCCTTAGAAGCATCGTAGAGACGCTTGTTCTGATCATCGGTCAGGTAAGGAGCAGGTGCCTCTTCAACCAGCTTCTGGTTACGGCGCTGCAGTGAACAGTCGCGGGTGGAAACCACCACAACATTGCCGTGCGCATCGGCCAGGCACTGAGTTTCCACATGGCGTGGGGAATCCAAGAAACGCTCGATAAAGCATTCACCGCGCCCAAAGGCCGCAAGGGCTTCGCGCACCGCTGAGTCGTAGAGCTCACCAATACCTTGGCGCTCGCGGGCAACCTTAATACCGCGTCCGCCACCACCAAAAGCTGCCTTAATGGCAACGGGCAGGCCGAACTCATCGGCAAAAGCCTCGACCTCAGCGGCGCTCTTGACGGGGTCCTTGGTTCCGGGAACCAGGGGCGCGCCGACCTTTTCCGCGATATGGCGGGCGGCTACCTTATCGCCCAGACGGTTAATAGATTCGGGGGAGGGCCCAATCCAGGTCAGCCCAGCGTCAATGACCTGCTGGGCGAACTGGGCGTTTTCTGAGAGGAAGCCGTAGCCGGGGTGTACCGCATCGGCACCGGAGCGGCGGGCAACCTCAAGGAGTTTGTCCATGACCAGGTAGGACTCGGTAGCGGTGTTACCACCCAGGGCATAGGATTCATCGGCAAGCTGGACGTGCTGGGCCTGGCGGTCAGGGTCAGCGTAGACCGCTACGGTGGCGATTCCCTCGTCCTGAGCGGCGCGGATAACGCGCACAGCGATCTCACCACGGTTGGCAATGAGTACCTTACTGACGGGGCCGGTGTGGCGGCCTGCAACAGGGGTAAATTGCTGATCCTGGGTCTTAGTTTCAGTCACGTACAGCTCCTCGGTAGTTTTACCCCGCCTAGTGCAGCGCGCTGGCGGGTGAGGCGGTTTTTAGGCACGCTTACGATGGCAAGCAGAAAAAGCCGCATCTTGAAATTTATCGCGATTTTTTCCAAATGTCGGTGATTGAAACGCCTAGACTGCCCAGCATTGTACGCAGGGCATGGATTGAGAGTCCTACGACGGTGTGATATTCGCCCTCAATCCCACGAATAAAGGCGGCGCCGAAGCCGTCGATGGTGAAGGAACCTGCCACCCAGATGGGTTCTCCGGTGGCTACATACCGTTCAGCTTCTGCCGGGCTGAGCGTGTCAAAGTGGACGGTTGCGGTGCGGAGCTCGCTGGCTTCGGGCAGTTTCTGCTGGGTGCCTGTGCGGTTGTCGATGAGCCAGTGCCCCGTATGCAATAGCCCGCTCCGCCCGCTCATTGCGGTGATACGTTGGAGGGCTTGCTCAGCGGTGCCGGGCTTGCCGTAGGCCTGCCCGTCAAGCTCGAAGACGGAATCGCACCCCAGAACCAGGGCACCGGCGGTTTCGGGGAGCGCTGCAACGGCCTGAGCTTTTGCCTTGGCCAGTAACTGGGCTGTCTGGGCGGGAGTAATCTCCCCCAGCCCCCGCGCGTAAGCCTGGTTTTGTGCTTGCGCTAGGGCGGCGTCCTCATCGACGTCACTGACCATGACCGTGAAGTTTAGGCCGGCGTCTTCAAGGAGTTTTTTGCGAGCTGGGGAGGCTGAAGCCAGAATCAAGCGGGGCGAGTCCTGGCCGTTGTCATCGGTGCTGGTGGAGGTCTGCATATGACCAGTCTAATGTCTTGTAGGAAAGAGACTTTGATAAGTGCATAAAACCCGCTCTTTCTCTCCTAGCCCCGGTGAATAAGCTCGGAGTCAGGAGAGAAAGGGCGGGGTTATTCTTGCTCGGCTCTGGCTCAGGGCCTGGAACACCCAGAGCCTAGAACACCCAGGGCCTAGAAGAGGCCTGTCGGCTCAGGGCTGTAGGAGACCAGCAGGTTTTTGGTCTGCTGGTAGTGTTCAAGCATCATCAGATGGTTCTCCCGGCCAATACCGGATTTCTTGTACCCGCCAAAGGCTGCGTGCGCCGGGTAGTTGTGATAGTTATTGACCCAGACTCGACCGGCCTGGATCGCACGCCCAGCACGGTAGGCGGTGAACTGATCTCGGCTCCAAACCCCTGCGCCCAGACCGTAGTCGGTGTCATTGGCGATGCGAATAGCATCATCAAAATCGGTGAAACTGGTGGTTGCCAGCACAGGACCAAAAATTTCCTCACGGAAAATCCTCATATCGTTATTTCCAGCAAAGACGGTGGGCTGAATATACCAGCCCCCGGCCAAATCGCCACTCAGTTCACAGGCCTGGCCACCGACGAGGACCTCCGCGCCTTCCTCTTTACCCAGCTGCAGGTAGCCGGTAATCTTATCCCACTGCTCCCGCGATGCCTGAGCACCCACCATAGTCTCGGTATCGAGGGGGTTGCCCTGCTTCATAGCTTTGACCCGCTCAATTCCAGCTTCCACAAAGCTATCGTAAATGGGCTTCTGAATTAGGGCACGGGAAGGGCAGGTGCAAACCTCACCCTGGTTAAGGCCGAAGGAGGCAAACCCCTCCAGGGCCTTGCTGTAGAAAGAGTCCTCTTGGCTAGCCACATCGGCAAAGAAGATGTTAGGTGACTTACCACCCAGCTCAAGGGTGACCGGAATGATGTTCTCAGAGGCGGCTTTCATGATGATGGAGCCGGTGGTGGTTTCGCCGGTGAAGGCTATTTTGCGGATTCTCTTGTGCCCAGAAAGCGCAGCGCCGGCTTCAGCCCCAAAACCATTAACAATGTTGAGCACACCGGCTGGTAATACATCCTTCCAAAGGTCCGCGAGAAAGAGGATGGAGGCAGGTGTCTGCTCGGCCGGCTTGAGTACGATAGTGTTACCCGTTGCCAGGGCCGGGGCGATCTTCCAAATAGCCATAAGGATGGGGAAGTTCCAGGGGATAATTTGCCCTACGACTCCCAGGGGCTCATGAAAATGGTAGGCAACGGTGTCCTCGTCCAGCTGGGAGATACGGCCTTCCTGCGTTCGGATTGCCGAGGCGAAGTAGCGTAGCTGGTCGATGGCCAGGGGGATATCCGCGGCAAGGGTTTCGCGGACTGGTTTGCCGTTCTCCCAGGTCTCGGCTACAGCTATTTTCTCTAGATTATCCTCCATGATGCTCGCCAGCTTGAGCAGGAGGGTGGCTCGCTCTGTAGGTGAGCTCTTGCCCCAGGTCATAAAGGCTTTCTCGGCAGCATCGACGGCTTTATCAATATCCGCAGCGCTTCCTCGGGCAACCTCGGTGAAGGGTTTGCCGGTGACCGGGGAGTAGTCCTCAAAGTAGTCTCCTCCGGTTGGAGCTACCCACTGGCCCCCAATGAAGTGATCGTAGCGGGACTTAAAAGTAAGAAGTGAATCCTTGGATCCAGGTGCGGCATAGACAGTCATGGCTCTCCTTTGAGCTGGGTGAGGATTTACCCCCACGATGGGTAAGGTAAATCACAGTCTAGTACCGCAATGACTATAAAAGAAGAGGTCAAGGCCTCTCAACCAGGTCTAAAGCGCTGGCGGGCCACCGGCCTAACCGGTGGAGGCCTTGCCACATGCCCCGCACCGGTAAGAGTGCGGGGCATATGAGCTGTATTTAGGCTGCTAGTGCTCGGCGCAGGGTGTCAAGCCCTACTGAGCCCAGAAGGAGGGCGCGGGTATGGAAGTCTCGATCAGAGATACCGGCAGCTCGTGCCTGCTCCCGGAGCTGGAGCCAGACACGCTCACCTACCTTGTAGGAGGGAGCCTGGCCCGGCCAGCCCAGGTAGCGCAGGAACTCAAAGCGGCGCTGGCCCTCAGAGGTATCCAGGTTAGCTTCCAGGAAGGCGTAGCCGCGCTCCGCATCCCAGACACCCGGTTCAAGACCGAGTTCAGCTACCCAACGCTCAGGGATCTCAAACTGGCAGTGCAAACCAATGTCAAAGACCACCCGTGCCGCGCGCATGCGTTGGGCATCGAGCATACCCATCCGGTCACCGGAATCAGAAAGATAGCCCAGCTCATCCATCAGGCGCTCAGCGTAGAGAGCCCAGCCTTCGCCGTAACCGGAGACCCAGCAGGCACTGGCACGCCACTTGTTGAGGGCATCGGCCATAGCGGTTGCGTAAGCAACCTGTAGGTGGTGGCCGGGGACTCCCTCGTGGTAGACCGTCGAGGTCTCACGCCAGGTACCGAAGGTGTCCTCGCCCGCAGGAACAGACCACCACATACGCCCTGCCCGCTCAAAATCAGCGGACGGTCCGGTGTAGTAGATACCGCCCTCCTGAGTGGGGGCAATCATGCACTCAAGCTTGCGCAGGGGACCTTCAATGGTGAAGTGCTCACGGCTCAGGTAGTCGACTGCGGCGTCGGATAGTTTCTGCATCCAGGCCTGCAGAGCATCGGTTCCCTTGAGAGTTCGCTCGGGGTCCGCGTCAAGAAGTGCTTTGGCCTCTTCGATACTGGCCCCGGGTTTGATCTGCTCGGCAACCTGCTTCTGTGCCTCGATAATCCGGTCGAGTTCTTCCACACCCCAGGCGTAGGTTTCCTCAAGGTCCAGGGCGGTTCCCACAAATTTGCGGGAGTACAGGGCGTAGCGGTCACGGCCCACGGCATCCTGTTCAGGGGCTTCGGGGCGCAGAGTTTCTTTCAAATAGGTCAGGAACTTACCGTAACCGGCCTTGGCCGATTCTGCCCCGGATCGGGCCTGCTCAGCGTGTTCGGGGCAGGCATCCACGACTTCCTGAGCCAACGAATCAAAGAAACCGCCCTCAGAGACGTAAGCGCCCACCTGCTCGATAATGGTATCGACCTGGCGAACAGCAGAGACCTTACCTGCTTGACGAGCCTGTTCTAGGGTTTCTGTAAAACCAGAAATAGCGGCAGCAACATTGTGCAGACGCCCTGCGATGTGCCCCCAGTCCTCGGGAGTGGAGCGGTTCATCAAGTCAAAGGTGGCGCGAATTGTTTGAACGGGGCAGGCGATGTTGTTGAGCTCCCAGCTGTCGAGTCCTGCTTCGTGCAGTTCAATCTCAAGGCCCAGGCGCTCGCGCATAGCATCGAGAGTGACAAGATCAATATCATCTGCTGGTTGGGCGCTATCAAGTGCGGCAAGGGTAGCCCGAACAGTAGCCACATATTCTTCGATACCCGCAGGGGAGTAGTCTGCGTACTCGGTTTCCCGGCCCTTATAGCCCTCCATGGTGGCAAAGGCAGGATCAAGTTCTAGGAGTTTCTCAAAGTGAGCGTTGGCGATCCGGTCAATCTGGGTTTCCGGGCGTTCGGTGCGGAAAATTTCAGGAAGTTCAGGGTGCATAGTCATACCTACCATTGTAGGCAGTATGACCTAGCTTTTATGGGAGCGGTCACAGGTAAAGGTTAGGTAACTTAGCTAGCTACCCTCACCACATGATGCTACTGGGGCCGCGCCCGTCTCCAAGACCCCGGCCCCGGTCGAAGCTTCACACCTAGCCGTTGGGTGTTATTCAGACGGCGTTGCCACAGCTCCAGCGCGGTTTCTTTGTGCGCATTAGCCTGCTGCTGAGCTGCGACAATCACGCTGGCAAGGGCTGCTAGTTCCTCCTCGGTTGGGTTGCCCTTGACCACAGAAAAAAGAGCGGGAGGCTCTTCGAGAGCACCCGGTGTATCGTGCTCTACTTTGGCAGGGGTAGAACGGGGTGCAGGCTGTTTCTTGCCGAAGCCCAGAAGGGAGAGCGGGTTAGCGGTTGCCATATCTACCTAAACCTTTACAGGGGAATGTTGCCGTGCTTCTTGGCGGGGGTTGCTGCCCGCTTATCGTGCAGAGCACGCAAGGCGCCTACAAGACGGACGCGGGTTTCGGAGGGCGCGATTACCTCGTCAATAAAGCCGAGCTCAGCCGCCTGGTAGGGGTTAAGCAGTTCTTCCTCGTACTTCTGAATCAGCTCAGCCCGTTTAGCCTCAATGTCGCCACCTTCTTGGGCAAGAGCAGCCAGCTCACGGCGGTAGAGAATATTAACGGCACCCTGGGCACCCATGACACCAATCTGGGCAGTGGGCCAGGCCAGGTTAATATCAGCGCCCAGCTTCTTGGAACCCATCACAATGTAGGCACCACCGTAGGCCTTGCGGGTAATGACGGTAACCAGCGGAACCGTCGCCTCAGCATAAGCGTAGAGTAGCTTAGCGCCGCGGCGGATGATTCCGTTGAACTCCTGGTCGGTACCGGGTAGGAAGCCGGGAACGTCAACAAAAGTGAGAATGGGGATGTTGAAGGCATCGCAGTTACGCACAAAGCGAGCGGCCTTCTCCGAAGCATTGATATCGAGGGTTCCCGCAAACTGCATGGGCTGGTTAGCCACAATGCCCACGGTCTTACCCTCAAGGCGGGCATAGCCAATCATCACGTTGGGGGCATAAAGCGCCTGTAATTCAAAGAAGTGGCCGTCATCAACGACCGACTCAATCACAGCCCGCATATCGTAGGGCTGGTTGGCGGAATCGGGAATCAGCAAATCCAGGTCAAGGTCATCGACCGTAACCTGCGGCTCCTGGTCATGATCCAGCGGGAAAGGCTCGCTGAGATTATTAGAGGGCAGAAACTCTACCAGCTCACGCACAAAGTCAAAGGCGTCCTCTTCATCCTCAGCCAGGTAAGTGGAGGTACCGGTGACAGCATTGTGCTGGCGGGCACCACCCAGAGTCTCCATATCAACTTCTTCACCGGTCACAGTCTTAATTACATCGGGGCCGGTAATAAACATGTGGCTGGTCTTATCTACCATGACAATGTAATCAGTTAGAGCGGGGGAGTAAGCCGCACCGCCAGCGCAGGGACCCATGATGACCGAAATCTGGGGGATGACCCCCGAGGCCCGAACGTTCATGCGGAAGATATCGGCAAACATAGCCAGCGAAGCCACGCCCTCCTGAATACGGGCGCCGCCACCGTCATTAATGCCGATAATGGGGCAACCATTTTTCAGGGCAAACTTCTGAACCTTAACAATCTTCTCGCCGTTGACCTGCGACAGTGAACCACCGTAGACAGTGAAGTCCTGAGAATAAACAGCAACCAGTCGCCCGTCAATAGTGCCATAGCCAGAAACCAAACCGTCACCGAGTGGCTTCTTCTTCTCCATACCGAAAGCGGTGGTGCGGTGCTTGGCTAGAGCATCAAACTCAACGAAAGAACCCTCATCCAGGAGCATCTCGATGCGCTCGCGAGCGGTTTGCTTGCCTCGCTCATGCTGGCGGTCGATAGGGCCTTGACCGGTAGGGGCTAGGGTCTGCTCGCGGCGGGCGTAGAAGTCCGCAATCTTACCGGCTGTGGTGGTCAGATCGGGGGCTTCGGAAGTGGAGTTCTCGCTCATGCTGGGCCTTCTCACGCGGGGGTTGGTAGGGCGGATGGGAACTGACCGGCGGTGGGGTCCTTCCTAATAACTATAGACTGCGCCGCTTGTGCCACCCAATTATTCTTGTGATTTTGAGGTCATTTTTTCTAAATAAGAGACGGGGCTAGAGCATCTGGCTATGTCATGAGACGTAGCTCTGCCCTAACCCCTCCCTGGAGATACTCAGTATTTACTGTATTTACTAACCGAGCTTGCCGATGACAGGGTTCCATTCGCGGACAGTGTGGCCGGTAACGGCGCCGCCGGAGTGCATGGGGTCAGCCGCAACAAGCTGGTCGAGCTCTTGGCGGTTCTGTACTTCAAAGATCAGCAGAGCGCCGGCGGGATCATCGACCAAGGGACCTGAGACGTAGAGCTTGCCCTGCTCGTGGAGCTGGGCAAGGTATTGACGGTGGGCGGGTCGGTGCTCAGCCTGAACTTCGGCGGAACCGTAAGAGTACTGGACTGCATAAACTGCCAAGGGAATAGCCTTTCATAGGGTGCATGGTGTAGCCAGTATCTCACCCCTCTTACGGCGGAAGCTACAAAAGCCGTAAAATGACGGGCAGAAGATACCCCAAGCTAGAAGGGCCCATCATGCACGCCAAACTCAGCGCAACTGAGCTTAACCTGACCGGGTACGACCGGGTTGAGGCGCTGACCAGGGTCGGGTCTACCAACGAATACGCCCGCAAGATTCTGGTAGGCGATGCGCTGACTCGGCGTAGCTACGGTGAACTTTCACTGGTGAGTACCTCAGACCAGAATGCAGGTAAGGGGCGTCTGGATAGGGTGTGGGTCGCTCCGCCCGGTGCAACCCTTGCAACGAGTTTTATGGTGCGCCCTCATGCCAACCCTGCCAATAAGGTAGCGCCTGATCAGTATCACTGGTTTACTTCGCTGGTGGCCTTGGCGGCTTGTGATGCCCTGGAGCAACTGTGTGGGCTAAGCCCCTCCATCAAGTGGCCCAATGACGTTTTGCTGGGAAACCGTAAGGTCTGCGGGGTTCTTGCTCAACTGGTCATAGAGCCAGAAGGGAACATCTCGGTAGTGGTGGGTATTGGTATGAACCTGAACGTCAACCAGGAACAGCTGCCGGTGCCCACTGCCACTAGCACTCTTGTTGCAACCGGACAGGAGGTCAATCTTAACCGCGCTCTCAACATCTTGGCCCAGCGGTTTGAACAGCACTATCGTGACTTTGCGGCGGCAGGCTTTGATGCTGGGATTGACAGGGGAGCAGGAACTCTGATTCAGAGACTCAAAGACGCCATGAGTACCCTGGGTTCCAGACTGACCATTCACCTTCCGGGGGAGGAGATTTTCCGAGGAATCGGTGTAGACCTGACCGACCAAGGTCAACTGGTTGTTCGCTCAGCTACCGGTCAGGAACGCAGCTTCACTGTAGGTGATGTGGTGCATGTGCGACCCGAAGGATACGGTGCTGGAGCGTAAAGGGAGGCCTGTTCCCAATCATTTATACCTATATATACAGGGCTCTTTTCAGGGTGGGTTGAGGTATGTTTTCAGCTTTCCCCGATACACTCAAAGGCGATGAAACTACGCGGACCACTCAACCCAGATGAATACACGCTGACCGCTACGCGCGCTCACGGGATCGTGCTTGTGCGCCCTCTGTGCTATGTGCTGGTAGCCATGGCACTGTGGAGTTTTTCCTCGGCGCTAGGCTCGGCGCAGGCCTGGATCTCATACCCGGCCCTTATGGTGTCTTTGGTGCTGGCTGTGCTTGCCGTCAGGTACCTCGCAGCCTGGATTTTGACCAGTTACCTGCTGACCAGTGATCGGCTGGTCATTCGCCGGGGCTTATCTGCCAAGAAAGACATTTGCGTCCCCCTGTATGAAATTGAGAGGGTGAGCGTGGGGTACAAAGCTTTGATGGGGGTTGTGGCGGCGGCTCCTTTGACCGTGTATGGGCGTGGCATCAGCCATGTTTTGCGGGCTGTTCCTGATCCCGAGAGATTTAGTGCCCGTATCCGCACTGCTCAAGAAGAGTATCTAGAGCGCTAGCACCTTTGGGCGTCTAAGGGGTATCCCTTTTGACCAAGCGAGGCAGGAGTTGCCTTGGGTTTTTGCCTAAAAAGTCCTGTGATGAGCCCACATATGGCTGTATGGTTTTTGAAAAAGTGACCGGGGGCATAGAATATGCAGGTAAATGAAACTCTACCCCTGCCGGTCGTAGCCCAAGTCACACCGATTTGGGTATTCTTGAAGAAGGCCCCTTGGGGTCCAGCTAGTAATAATGGCGAGGCACCGAGCTCAGGCCAGAGAGAAGAGAAGGAATACTCCAGTGGAGAAGTCAGCACCCGGTAGCGAAAGAGCCGAGGAAACCGGCAGTGCAAGCAGCCGGAGCAGGCGCCCCCATAATCGCGTCCAGAGTCTGCTCTACCGCAGTGACGAAGCCCGCCGGGGAGTGCTAGAGCTTGAGCGTGCTCTCTTGGGTGATAACCTGACCATGAAACGCCGGGAGGTGGCTGAAGAAGCCGGTGTTTCCCTGCTGACCGCCCGTAAAATTTGGCGGTCTTTGGGGCTCCCTAACCACAAGGATGATGACGAGCACTTCACGCACGCCGACAGCAAGGCGCTTAAGACGGTGAACTCTCTAGTGCAAGAAGGCCAGCTCTCCGAAGAGGCCGCTCTTTCCATTACCCGCTCGGTCGGGCAAATGATGGACCGCATGGTTGTCTGGCAGGTAGAGGCCTTGGTTGAAGACATGGTAATCCACGGGGGTCTGACCGATACACAAGCCCGGGGGGAACTGCTGAACCTGCTCCCGCGTCTGATTGAAGACCTCGAGGATATTACGGTCTATGGCTACCGTCGCATGCTTAACTCTGCGATTTTGCGCCTTGCTTTGCGCAACGAGGAAGACGGCGCACCACTGGCCGATAGTGATTTGCCCTTGGCGCGCGGTGTTGGCTTTGTTGACCTTGTTTCGTATACCTCTCTCTCGCGTGAGATGAACGAGCGCAAACTGGCTTCTCTGGTGAAGAACTTTGAGCAGCGATGCGCCGAAGTTATTGCTGTGGGGGGCGGGCGTATCATCAAAACCGTGGGCGATGAGGTCATGTACCTGGTAGAGTCCCCTGAAGATGGTGCTCGTATCGCCTTGGCGCTCTCAAAGCTCATTAGCGAAGACCCCCTGCTCCCCGAAGCTCGAGTGTCCTTTGTATGGGGGCGGGTTCTGCCCCGTCTGGGCGATATCTACGGCCCCACTGTTAACCTGGCTTCTCGCCTGGTAGCTTTGACTGAGCCCGGAATTGTGCTCACCGATGCTTCAACCGCTGAGGCGCTTGAAGACGATAAACGATTTGTGCTGATCCCGCAGGGCGTACGTAACGTGCGCGGGTTCGGTAATGTTAGGCCCGTGGCAATAACCCCGGGCATAGGCAACGAACTGGAGATCGATTTCGAATGACCCCGGCCCCACAACTCACCGTATATGCGGGCAAGTCAACTGACGTAGGCCAGTACCGCGATAATAATGAAGACTCCGTGGTCGTTGCTGGCACTCTCTGCGTGGTAGCTGATGGAATGGGAGGGCACGAGAAAGGCGAGGTTGCTTCGCGCTTATGCACTCGTACTCTGGCCTATTCTCCAATCTTTAGTTTGCCCGGTGGCATGACCCCTGAAGAAGAAAAAGCCTTTGACTCCGAGGTCGCGAGCGAGGCTCTTTCTGGGGATGCAGGTAGCCGCCTGCTCCGCCGACGTCGTAAAGAAACTTCAGCGCTTAATCGTCAGATTCTCAAGACTCTAGACAAGATTAAAGGGATCATCGGGGAAGCCGATGAAGCCATTAAAGGTGCCCTGGACCTACGAGCAGGTACCACCGTGACCGGTGCCTGGCTCACCCATATAGGGGACCAGCAGATGTGGTTTATTTTCAATGTGGGTGACTCTCGCACCTACCGGCTGGTGCGCAGTGAAGACGTAGAAACCGAGGACGCTCTTTCTATCTCGAACGGCCCTGTCGACGGTTTGGAGCTTGAGCAGATTACTGTGGATCACTCCGAGGTTCAGTACCTGGTCGATACAGGCCAGATTACTGCTCTTGAGGCGCTGACACACCCCCGGCGCAACGTCATTACTCGTGCGCTGGGTACCGGTAACTACTGGGAACCTGATTTCTGGGTAATTCCTGCCCGCGAGGGGGATCGCCTGATGATGTGCTCCGATGGGCTTTCCGGCGAGCTGTCCCATAACTATATGGCGCGTGTCTTAGCTACCGTTGAGCACCCCCAAGATGCGGCGGATGTGCTTCAGATGGCGGCTCTGCGTGCTGGCGGGCGTGACAACATCACGGTTGTGGTAGCCGATGCGATTACAACTGAGGATGCCCAAGCTCGTGCCGATGAGCTCAAGGAGCTAACTGAGAGCGCCGCCCAGCAGATTGTGACAGGTATTGACGGTTATGACTACCACCATACAACCACAACCGAAGAAGAGCAGTTCCACTCTGAGAAAGACCTGCACCATGAAATAAACGGCTAATGACAGAGCCCCACCTGCAGATGCAGGTGGGGCTTTTGCGTGGGGTTTGTTCCATATCTACGCCCGGTTTTCTTGGTCAAGCCCTCCTATAGGGCACAATGGAAGCGTGAGTGAAAATAAAGACTTAGCCTCTGTCGAAGAAACTGCCCTCGAGCTTCAAGCAAGCGGCGGTGAGCGCCAGCAGATTCCCACAGATATTCGTGAGCAGTATGACCAGCTTGTGGACCGGGTGCGTCAGGCGCGTCAAAGCTACTATGTGAACGATGCTCCTACCATCTCCGATGCTGCCTACGATACCCTCTACCGGGACCTTGAGAAGCTGGAAGCCCAGTATCCTGAGCTGGTAGCTAACGACTCACCGACCCAAGAGGTGGGAGGCGAAGCTTCAGCCGCCTTCGCCCCGGTAACCCACCTGGCCCGTATGTACTCTCTGGAAGATGTTTTCTCACTAGAAGAGTTGGGCGCTTGGTTGGACCGCGCTGAGGCTAATGCTCAGCAGATGACCGGGAAGACCCCGGCTTGGCTGACCGAGCTGAAAATTGATGGTCTGGCTGTCAACCTGCTCTACCGTCGGGGCAAGCTGGTTCGTGCCGCTACTCGCGGCGACGGTACCACGGGCGAAGACGTCACCCACAACGTACTGACTATCGCTTCTATCCCCACCCAATTAGCGGGGCAGGGCCACCCCGAAGAGCTGGAGATTCGCGGTGAGGTCTTTATTTCCTCGGCTGACTTCCGTTCATTGAATGAGCAGATGATTGCCCAGGGCAAGGCGCCGTTTGCTAATCCCCGCAATGCGGCGGCTGGTTCGCTACGTCAAAAAGATGCGGCCTTGACCGCCGAGCGCCCCCTGAGCATGTTTGTGCACGGTATTGGCTCGCGCACCGGGCTTGATATCAGCACCCAGTACGAGACCTACGACCAGCTCAAAGCCTGGGGTCTGCCGGTGAGCCCCTACTCCCAGCTGCTGACTGGCAGGGCCGAGATTCTCGATTTCATTGCCCAGTACGGCGATCAGCGCCACTCTCTGGTGCACGAGATTGATGGCATCGTCATTAAGGTCAATGATTTTTTTACCCAGGAGCGCCTGGGCTATACCTCACGGGTGCCTCGCTGGGCCGTTGCCTATAAGTATCCACCGGAGGAAGTCAACACCAAGCTACTTGATATTCGGGTCAACGTTGGGCGCACCGGGCGCGTCACTCCTTACGGTGTAATGGAGCCGGTAAAGGTTGCAGGCTCTACCGTTGAGATGGCTACCCTGCATAACCAGGATGTGGTGAAAGCTAAGGGGGTTCTGGTTGGCGATACCGTTGTACTGCGCAAGGCTGGGGATGTCATCCCCGAAATCGTAGGCCCCGTTGTTGCGCTACGTGACGGTAGTGAGCGGGAGTTCGTGATGCCCACAGACTGCCCCTCATGTGGTCAGCCTCTTGCCCCGGCTAAGGACGGGGACGTCGATATTCGCTGTCTCAATGCTCGTTCATGCCCGGCTCAGCTAACCGAGCGCGTTAACCACCTGGCCGGGCGCGGTGCTTTTGATATTGAAGCCCTGGGGTACGAGGCCGCTCGAGCTTTGACCAGTCCTGCCGCCCCTGCCCAGGCACCACTGGTATCTGAAGCCTTCCTTTTTGACCTCACCGCCGAAGACTTAGCTGATGTTCGGATTGAGCGAGAGAAGAAGGTCAAGGGTGTTGCTACCGGTGCTACCGAACTTGTGCCTTATTTCTACACCCGTGGCACCGCCAAAAAGCCGAGCGCTCCCACTCGCAATACTGAAAAGCTCTTCGAGCAGCTTGAAAAGGCCAAGAATCAGCCCTTGTGGAGGGTATTGGTTGCACTCTCTATCCGCCATGTTGGGCCCACTGCGGCTCGTGCCCTGGCCACAGAGTTCGGTTCAATGGATGCTATCAGGGCGGCCAGTGAAGAAGAGTTGGCGCATGTAGATGGGGTAGGGGCAATTATTGCTCGTTCCCTCATGGAATGGTTTGGTGAGGACTGGCATCTAGAGATCCTTGAGCGTTGGGCTGCTGCTGGGGTCCGCATGGAGGACGAACGAGACACCGCAATTGAGAGGACGCTGGAGGGCCTGACTATAGTGGTCACCGGTACTCTAGAGGGCTTTACCCGCGATAGCGCAAAGGAAGCGATTATCATTCGTGGTGGCAAGGCATCTGGATCGATTTCTAAGAAGACAAGTTACCTGGTGGCAGGGGCTTCAGCTGGCTCTAAGCTGGATAAGGCTGAACAGCTTGGTGTCCCTGTGTTGGACGAGGCTGGGTTCCGTGCGCTTCTGGCGGGTGCAAGCGAACCTACCCACTAGAGGGTAATTACAGAAAGGTCACAGGGTTTTTGGACCTTGTGACCTTTTTGTGACCTAGAACCACCTGCCAGGCTAGGGGTTGAAAATTTTTTTGAGAAATTAAAAGAACCTTCTAACCTGTCTAAAAAATGCTTGTCCCGCTCTTAGCCTCCCAGATACAAAACCTATATATCCCCAAAAATCAGGGATTTTTTAAGGTGTGAAGGGTGATACAAGCCTGTCTTTAAGTGTGTGTATCGCACCCTCCAGAGGCGATGGGGGTCGCGCCCTTTGACTGTGTTGTGTCTCAAATTGGGGTTGGCAAAGCTGAAATCGTTACGTTATCGTTATCTACGAATCAATAAACGATTGTCCGAATGGGCGGTCAATAGTTCACGGTGGAAGCCGTGAACGCATGCTGGGCTGTACCGCACACCTGATGCCGTCTACAGGGTATAGCCTCAACTGATCCCACTACGATTACGGGTAGACGGCAATGCGAAGACGTCCAGGGATGGAAAGAGCATAAGGTGGCCTCACGGAGCATTACATGTCTTCCAATATTCGTCGTTCAGCAGCAGTACTGGCAATCGGTGGCGCAGCAGCCGCATCTCT
Organism: Rothia sp. CCM 9416; assembly: GCF_048513535.1. NCBI lineage: Bacteria > Bacillati > Actinomycetota > Actinomycetes > Micrococcales > Micrococcaceae > Rothia > Rothia sp. CCM 9416. Next base: position 221,496 of record NZ_JBLXXR010000001.1, read on the forward strand.
GGCAGCTACCCCCGCAGCAAACGCTGCCCCCCTCGAAGCTTGGGAAGCTCTGGCTCAGTGTGAGTCAGGCGGTAACTGGTCAATCAATACCGGTAACGGCTTCTACGGTGGTCTGCAGTTCACCCCTTCATCCTGGGCAGCAGCAGGTGGCTCCGGTAGCCCCCAGTTTGCTTCAAAGGCAGAGCAGATTCGTGTAGCTGAAAACCTCCTGCAGATGCAGGGCTGGGGCGCCTGGCCTGCATGTTCATCTCGCTTGAACCTCTACGCCTACGGCACCGGTAGCGCACCCGCAGCCGTTGCTGAGACTCCTGCAGTGGCAGCACAGTCAACCACCGTAACCGAAGTTGTTGCTCCTGTTGTTGAGGCAGCTCCCGTTGTTGAAGCAGCACCTGTCGTTGAAGCTGCACCTGTTGTTGAGGCAGCTCCCGTTGTTGAAGCAGCACCTGTCGTTGAAGCAGCTCCCGTTGTTGAGGCTGCACCCGCAGGTCAGACCTACACCGTTGTTGCCGGTGACACCCTTTCCGCTATCGCCTACGCTCACGGCTTCAACGGCTGGGACGAGCTGGTAGCAGCTAACTCCGACCTCATCAAGGACGCAAACGTCATTGAAATCGGTTGGGTACTGAACATCCCCGCTAAGTAAGACCTCAACTCTTAGCTTCAAGCGGTTATAAAACCTGTAGCTGTGGCCTACACCCTAGGGTGTAGGCCACAGCTTTTTCTGCGCTCTCCATGGTCGTGGGTTTCTTAGCTCCTGGGTAAGGGCGGGAAAATCGTGTTAAGCAGGCAAGCGGGCTAAGATAGACCATGAAAACCTCTATCTAAAATGTGGAAGTGATTATGTCTGTAATTACGAGTGAGCAGGTAGCGCACCTAGCTACCCTGGCTCATATCGAGATGACTGACGAGGAACTAGCTGCCATGGCCGCTGAACTCGACATCATCGTTGAATCCGTTAAATCTGTTTCTGATGCTGTCTCTGACGATATCCCGGCAACCAGCCACCCGATTCCGCTCAAGAACGTCTTCCGCGAAGACCTTGTAGGGGAGACCCTGCGCGCTGATGAAGCTCTCTCCGGCGCCCCCGACGCTGAGGACGGCAAGTTCAAGGTGCCCGCTATTTTGGACGAAGATTAAGGAGCAGGCATGACTGACATTATTAAACTGTCCGCAGCCGAAATTGCTGAAAAGCTTGCCGCTGGTGAGCTGACCTCAGTTGAGGTGACCCAGGCCTACCTGGAGCATATCCTTGCTACCGATGGTCAGGCGCTTGACCCCGATAACCGGGCCGCTGGCAAGAGCGGCCTGAACGCTTTCTTGCACCTGAACTCTGAGGAAGCTTTGGCTGTTGCTCGGAGCGTTGACCAAGACCGTGCCGCTGGTAAGGAACTGCCTGCCCTGGCCGGTGTCCCTATCGCCGTGAAGGATCTGATTGTCACCAAGGGTCAGCCCACCACTGCCGCCTCCCGCATGCTTGAGGGCTGGATAAGCCCTTACGACGGTACCGTTACCCAGAAGCTCCGCCAAGCGCGCATGCCTATTCTGGGTAAGACCAATCTCGATGAATTTGCGATGGGTTCCACCACCGAGCACTCCGCCTTTGGCGTAACCCGCAACCCCTGGGCACTGGATCGCATTCCCGGCGGCTCAGGCGGCGGCTCAGCCGTTGCCGTTGCGGCTTTCCAGGCTCCTTTGGCCCTGGGGACCGACACAGGTGGTTCAATCCGTCAGCCTGCGGCTCTTACCGGCTCCGTCGGTGTCAAGCCCACCTACGGCTCAGTCTCCCGCTACGGTGTCATTGCTATGGCCTCATCTCTGGATCAGGTAGGCCCCTGTGCTCGCACCGTCCTTGATACCGCGCTACTGCACGAGGTCATCGGTGGGCATGACCCCAAGGACTCCACTTCACTGCCCGTTCAGGTCCCTGCTTACGCTCAGGCAGCCCGTGAAGGTGCCGCTGAGGGTGGCATCAAGGGTCTGCGCGTAGGCGTCATCAAGGAACTGACCGGCGAGGGCTTCCAAGCCGGTGTCATGGCTCGCTTCAATGAGTCACTGGAACTTCTCAAAGAAGCCGGAGCCGAAATCGTTGAGGTGTCCCTGCCCTCCGTCAGGGAAGCAATCGGTGCCTACTACCTGATTATGGCTTCGGAGGTTTCTTCAAACCTGGCTAAGTATGACGGCGTTCGTTTTGGCCTGCGTAAGCTGCCCGAAGAAGGCAACATTACCATCGAGCGCGTCATGGCTGCTTCTCGTGCAGCAGGCTTTGGTGCCGAGGCTAAGCGCCGCATCATTCTGGGTACCTACGCACTCTCTGCCGGCTACTACGATGCCTACTATGGCTCAGCCCAGAAGGTTCGCACCCTGATTCAGCGCGATTACGCTAAGGCTTTTGAGCTTGCAGATGTACTGATCAGCCCCACCGCTCCCACCACCGCCTACAAGCTGGGTGAGAAGACCAAGGGCGACCCCATGGCTATGTACAAGGGCGATATCGCTACCGTGCCCACCAACCTAGCCGGTGTTCCTTCGCTGTCTCTGCCTGCCGGTCTAGCAGATGAAGACGGCCTGCCCGTGGGTATCCAGTTCACCGCTCCTGCCCATGAGGACGCCCGTCTCTACCGCGCAGGTGCAGGCCTGGAAGCCCTGCTTGTCGCTCAATGGGGTGGCTACCTGCACGAGCAGTTACCCGATACTGAAACCCTAATCCGTGACTTCGACTTCGAGGGAGCTAAGTAAATGTCTGACGAAATCCTGTCGTTTGAAGAAGCCATGGAGAAGTACGACCCCGTACTTGGCTTTGAGGTGCACGTAGAGCTCAACACCAAAACCAAGATGTTTGACGCGGCCCCCAACGAGTTCGGTGACACCCCCAACACCAACATCACCCCTGTTTCGCTGGGGTTGCCCGGTGTTCTTCCGGTGGTCAATGGCAAGGCTGTTGAATCCGCGATTAAGCTGGGTCTGGCTCTGGGCTGCGAAATCGCTCCTATCTCACATTTCGCGCGGAAGAACTACTTCTACCCCGATACCCCCAAGAACTTCCAGACCTCCCAATACGATGAGCCCATCGCCGCCAACGGGTCACTGGATGTCGAGCTGGAAGATGGCACCGTCTTTACCATTGAGATTGAACGTGCCCACATGGAAGAGGACGCCGGTAAGCTGACCCACAAGGGTGGTAGCGCTGGCCGTATCCAGGGCGCTGACTTCTCACTGGTGGATTACAACCGTGCCGGTGTTCCGCTCATTGAGATTGTGACCCGCCCCATTGTGGGTGCCGGTGAGCGTGCGCCCGAGCTGGCCCGCGCCTACGTTGCGGCAATCCGTGAAATCGTCAAAAACCTGGGTATCTCCGATGCCAAGATGGAACGCGGTAACGTGCGCTGTGATGCCAACGTCTCGCTCATGCCTAAGGGCACCACCGAGTTCGGTACCCGCTCAGAAACCAAGAACGTGAACTCACTGCGTTCCGTTGAGCGTGCTGTCCGCTACGAGATTCAGCGCCACGCGGCTGTTCTTGAGGCAGGGGAGAAGGTCGTTCAGGAGACCCGTCACTGGCACGAGGACACCCGCGAAACCACATCGGGTCGCCCCAAGTCCGATGCTGACGATTACCGCTACTTCCCGGAGCCCGATTTGGTTCCCGTCGTTACCGACAGTGAATGGATTGAGCGCCTGCGTGCAGAGCTACCCGAGCCTCCTGCCGAGCGCCGTCGCCGTCTGAAGGCTGACTGGGGTTTCTCGGACGAGGAGTTCCGCGACGTAGTAAACGCCGGTGCTATGGACGCTATCGAGGAAACCGTAGCTGCTGGTGCTCCCGCCTCCGTTGCTCGTAAGTGGTGGATGGGCGAAATCGCTCGTATCGCCAAGGAAGGTGAAGTTGAACTGACGGAAACCGGTGTGACTGCCCAGACCGTTGTCGAGCTAAATAAGCTGGTTGAAGCTCAGAAGATTAACGACAAGATTGCCCGCCAGGTACTTGGCTTTGTCATTGACGGTGAAGGCCAACCCGCTGAAATCGTCGAGAAGCGCGGCCTTGCTGTTGTTTCTGACGATGGGGCGCTGACCGCCGCTATCGACGATGCTCTGGCAGCTATGCCCGATGTTGCCGATAAGATTCGGGCCGGCAAGATTCAGGCTGTTGGCGCTATCGTTGGCCAGGTCATGAAAGCAACCCGGGGGCAGGCAGATGCCGGACGTGTGCGCGAGCTGATTTTAGAAAAACTGGCTGTATAAAAGCCTCTACGGGGGGCCTCAATAGCAAACAGCCCACCTGCTAGCAGGTGGGCTGTTTGACTCGCACCATTTATACCCTAGGGGCATCATCTTGACCTTTCGGGCCAAGAGCTGGGCTTGAAAAACAAGCCCTAGAGATTCAGGAGCTATATCGCACCAAAACTACCTGAATCAGTGACCGGGTGGGTTCCGCCCTTAGGAGAGCCAGATCTCTGGGGGGAGAGATCCTACTGGCCAGCATGCCTGCAGATATGAGGTGAGCACCTGCGGTTTGTCAGGCTGGTTAGAGCCCTCCTGGCTGGCTGAGTAACCCCTCAAGAGGGCCTCAGCCGTTTTACCTCAACCGGTGCTTTGATTCTATAAGTGCCCATGTCGTTCTTATGTAGCACCGGGAAAAGGCAGCTGCTAGCGCCATCGAACCACCAGATAGTCGTCGCTGAGTAGGGGGATAAAACAGGACGAGTAGTCCTCCACTGTTTCATGGATTAAAGTTGTGTCTGCTTTGGACCCGCGACCCTCCAGTAGAATTTCGATGTCTTTTTTCTGTCCTCCCGTCTCAACCCGGATCCCGGTGGAATGAACGCGCGTCGCTAAGGGGAAGTGGATTTTTCGGAATCCCTCGGAATCGGCAGGAGCCTGGATAAGGACAGAAAACCTGAGCATAAAGGTTTGCAGGGGTGGTATGTACTGCATGGGAGTAAAAACCCACTCCGGGCCACCCTCTAGCCTGCTGAGTAAGAAGTTGCTCTCTCGGACGGTGACTGTGCTAGTAGCTGAAAGCGGTAGCAGTAAGGCCGAGCAACCGGTCTCTAGGCTCAGGAGCTTGGCGTTGATATGAGCCATGACATGGTCTTCCCCATCCTGATCTGAGGGGGCTAAATCAACTCTGGTGAAGGAACTGACGATAGATGCCTGGGGGACCACTCTGAGCATTCCGAGCATCTCATCCGTTTCGATCCCAGTGGTCAGTACTTCATGGAGGTTAGCGCTGGCGGAGGGGCTGAAACTGAAGGTTTCGGTGAAAAGATTGAGGGTGTCAAGACTGATATGCTCCCCGCGAATAGCGCGGCTGACCCGGTCTTTATAGCGGTTGCTGGAGCAGTCTTGACCATAATAGTGTTTGCAATGGGCGGCGATGGCCCTGGATATGGCCCTGACTGAGAGAGTCTGGGAGGGCGGATCGCCATCTGAAGCGGTGTGCTTAGACCAGATAGCGCGGTTGCTTGCAGAGAGTAGTTCCTGGCGCAGAATCGCGCTGGCTAGTTTGACCGACTGGTCACGAAAGGAATGGGGCGCCGGTAGCTGGGCACCCTCGTCCAGGGAAGGAAAATCAGGATTATGATTCATGACTAGAGTGACTTTCTCTCAAAGCCTTAAGAATCTGAGTGGGAGTGCTCCCACTGGTAGGCAACAATGGTGTCCTGAATAATGGGTAGGGACAGGGAATGATAGGACTGGTCGGGCAGGCTAGAAGAATCAATCAATTCGGATTCATCGATGGTGGGTCCCCAGATTTTTTTGACCATGTTCTTCAGGGGTGCCTGTCCATCAATCACTAAGGTGAAATTGTAACGGGCCTTTTCAAAAGGCCCCAGGGTGATGCAATTTTGGTTATCTATGAGCTGATCTTCAGAGGGGTCGATATCGATTCGATACCGTACCTGGTGGATCTGTTCCTTGCGGATGGGGCTAGGAGGCTGGATAACCAATTCCCACAGGGTGTTATCCTCCCCGTGGGGTTTGATCTTCTCCGGCGCCTGGGTCACCTGTAGCTGACCCCCCTCCAGCAGATTAAAATCAGCCTGAGGGGCCTCAAAGCGGGGTAGGATACGGGTGACATGATCCCTGTCAGCTTGGATCACTTCTGTAATGTCGATGCTGGTTAAAAGGCCCTCCCTATCCGTATGGCAGATCATGATAGTGGACAAAGAAGTATAGTCTGAACGTGCTCTTTCTAGGGCATCTGGTGGCTCTTCCTCATCTGCCGAGGTAGTGGATATAGCCCTGCGAGAGAAGGTATCTGCCGAAAGGGCTTGGCGTAGCTCCTGGCGCTCTGAGAGAGTGAAACCAAAAGCGGACGCAAAGAGCTGAAGCGTTGAATCGGAGGGTAGATAGCCCGTGAGTGCGCGTGATACGCGGTCCTTAAGCGATTCTACTGATACCTCTGTGCCAGTCTCGTCAGAGAGATGATAGGCGATGAAGGTGGCTACAGCTCTTTGGTTGACCAAAGAGCCCCTTTGCCTCTGAGCATAGGGCATCCACTGAGCCCGGTAAGCAGGTTTACTGAGAATGGAGAGTAAGACCTCCTGAGTGATGCTCAGAGGGACCTTTGAAATATTGTTTGTCATAGTCGTAACTTATGCAAGGGGCCGTCCGGCCTGTGTCCGCTCAGTCTTGAGCACCTAACTTTTGTAGTAAGAAGGCATAGTCCCAGGCGATTTCTTTCCAGGCGGTATAGCGCCCCGAACCGCCACCGTGACCGCCCTCCATCTCAATCTTCAGGAGAGGCGTGGGGGAGTCCTGTGCAATGGTGTGCCTAAGAGCGGCAACCCACTTGGCTGGCTCCACATAGAAAACTCGGGTGTCATTGAGCGAGGTGACCGCTGCAATGGCGGGGTAGCGAACCGGGCGGATATTTTCGTAGGGGCTGTAGGACTTCATGTACTCATAGACCTCACGGTCGGTTATGGGGTTGCCCCACTCCTCCCACTCCAGGGACGATAGCGGCAGGTTAGGATCAAGAATGGTGGTCAGAGCATCCACAAAGGGTACCTGTGCAAGACAAGCGGCGTACTTCTCGGGAGCCATGTTCACCACCGCACCCATCAGTAGACCACCGGCAGAACCGCCCATAATTCCGATGCGGGAGGCATCAACCCAGGGCTGCTGTGCCAAAAAGTCGGTAGCAGCAATGAAATCGGTAAAGGTGTTCTTCTTAGCCAGTTTCTTGCCCTCGGTGTACCAGGCGCGGCCCAGCTCCCCGCCACCTCGAACATGGGCAACAACGAAAACGACGTTTCGGTCCAGCACGCTCAGGCGGGCCGTTGAGAAATAGGGGTCCATGGAGGACTCGTAGGAGCCGTAGCCGTACTGAATCACAGGGTGTCCCTGACTCCGATCCAGGTCAGCGCGGTGCATGACAGACAGAGGAATCATAGCCCCGTCCTCAGCTGGTGCCCACATGCGGTAGGCCGTGTACTGCTCTGGCAGGTAGCCAAGGACCGGGGTCTGCCGGCGCAAAATGAGCTCATCGCTGTCCGGGAAATAATCGTAGACGCTATTGGGGGTTAGATAGGAAGTGTAGTTCAGCCGTATCACCGGGGACATGATATTGACCCCCGAAAAGGCCGAGGTATAAAGCTCATCGGTAAAACCGCCCGGCTCATAGAGCTCTATTCCCTGAGCATGCGGGTTTGCAATTTGCTCTGCTAGAGCACTCCGAGGGGCAATAAAGACCTTGACCGTGGTGTTCTCACGTGCCATAACCACCCAGTGGTTACGGGAGAACTTGAAGCTCTCAATCCTGACATCGGAACTGTGCGGCATCAGAGGAATCCAGCCCGCCCGGAAGTCCTCAAAAGCAAGATACCGGTCATGCAGGGGAGCAAGAACAACCTCACCGTTAGGAGCCTGGTAATTGTGCCCCAGTACCAGGTAGCCGGTTCCGTTGACATCGATAATGTCGGTGGTGTGCTCAAGCCCAGCATCCCGGTGCAGGATGAGGGTGGGCTCAAGCTGGCCCAGCTCGTGAATGTTAATAATGCGAGTCTCTGAGTATTCAGAATTTGAGGACGTAATCACAAGGTGGGTGCGGGATGAGGACATGTTCGCGCTTAGCCACATACCGGGGTCGTCCTCGCGGTAGAGCACAATGTCCTGCTCCGGGCTGGTGCCCAGCGCATGAGCGCGAATCTCATAGGGCCGCCAGGACTCATCAGCCACTGAGTAGATCAGGTGGCTTGCGCCGGAGGCAAAGAAAGCACCGGCAAAGATGTTCTCCAAAGTTTCGGGGAGGAAGTCACCGGTCTCCAGATTCTTAAAGTACTGGGTGTAGCGTTCATCGCCGGAGTCATCAACACCGAAAGTCAAAAGGGTGCCGTCACGGGTGACCTGAAAAGAGCCCAGTGAGAAGAAAGCCATATCGCGGGCGAAGTCGTTACAGTCCAGAACGACCTGCTCCCCGTCAAGAGGCTGGCCGGGCTGAACGACCGGTGGCTCGTAGCGCTCCGCCAGGCTGCCCTCGGTCTGAGCGGGAACCCGGCACATAATCGGGTACTGCTGACCGGCGACGGTGCGATTGAAGTACCACCAGGCCCCCCTGCGCGAAGGCACCGACATGTCGGTTTGCTGGGTGCGGCCCTTGATTTCTTCAAAAATAGCGTCACGTAGGGGCTGTTGGTCGGCTGTCGCGGCCTCAGTGTAAGCGTTTTCTGCCTTCAGATAGTCCAGTACCTGCTGGCTTTCTTTATCGCGGAGCCACTCGTAGTGGTCGATAAAAGTATCACCGTGGTGGGTACGTTCAAGTGGGGTACGTTGGGCAAGAGGGGGCACGGGCATGCTCGGTCACCTTTCAGCCGGATCTGTGGGTGTGTGCTACAGGGCAGGTAGGGCTACCCGGTCAGGGTAGAAAATGCCTACCAACTTTCTAGTAATTTGGTGGAACCAAATATCCTGAGTGTACGCAGTCTATAGCTTTTTTGCGACCAATGAGACTCTTTTATCTAGTGGGACCAGAGATTTCTCAGTTACATAAGTTATATAGCGGTAGATACTAAAGAGTTTGAGCCAAGCCATATTACGGAATTTATGGGCAAGTTACCTTTACGCTGCGGTGGTGGGTGTTTTCATGGGTGTTTAGTAGCCCTTGTCGGTGGGGGCGTTCCAGTCGAGGGGTTCTTTGCGTTGGAGGACGTCGTTGCAGACGGTGTCGAAGGTGTACATTTCGCCGTATTGGGAGGCCATGTAGGTGATTTCGCCGCCGGTGGGGGTGGTGGCCATGATGCTGATGCCGTTGCCTGCGGGTCGGAAGTATTTGGGTTGGAGGTTTTGGGTTTTCCAGTAGGTGTAGACCTTGTCTATTTTTTCTTGGTATTGCTGGGGGGTGAGGTCTTGGCTGGTGTTGAGCATCACAGACAGATTGAGTTTGTCTTTTCCGCAGGAGCCGATGGGGTAGGAGTTGTGGAGGTAGTCGGGGGTGTAGGTGCGTTTGCTGGGGTAGGTGTAGAGGGTGGGTTCTGTGCCGGTGGCGGTGATGGTGCCTTGGGTGAGGGTTTTGAATTCTTGTTCGATGGTGGTGGCGTTGGCTGTGGGGTTTGTGGTGGGGTTGGGTTGGGTGTTGCCACCACCGCAAGCGGTCAGAGCACCGAGCGAGGCCATAGAAATTACCAGAACCTTTCCTAGAGACGATTTAAAATACATTAGACTGTAGCTTCCTTCCTAGCCCCGGGCGGGGGCTCTAGACAGGGGAGGGGACAAAGGTCAGAACCTGGTCGCCGGTCATAGAAGACTGTGCCTTCCTAACCTTTTGCATAATTTCAGGGCGTACCCGCCCATTTTCATCGCAGTCAGCAGCAGTAACTGGAACTAACCGTAAACTATCGCCCTCACCCTCATAGTAGTAGGGCTTATAGAGTTTCAGATCCAAGTCTTCGGTGTAGCCCAGTGCCGCTCTCGCACCGTAGACCAGGCTCGAGGTTTGCTTGTGAGCGTAGCCCTGATTGTCGCCGTCAATGTTGAAGCCGTGCATATCAACATCCTCCAGGTAGTAACCATCGGCGGATATACCTTCAGTGGATTGGAAACGCTGGGCATCAGCAACAGCATAGGGGAGCAGACGATTTTCTTTCGAGATTAGCGATGAATCTAAGAGCCAGCCCGGCAGGTAGCCTCCGAGGGCTGTCCAGTCCTCCATTGAGTCGGTAAAGAAAATCTTTTGTCTGCCCTTGGCATCACGCTCCACATTCCAGCCCTCGGCTGAATTGGCATCGTAAATGCTCTCAATACCCAGACCGGCTGATCCATACATGACGATATTATCAACCTTGGTCTCTGAGACCTGCATGGCCTCGGCGGTAGTAGTTGTACCGTAGGAGTGGGCAATCACCGATATATGCGCATCACTATAGAGACCGTCTTTTTCACAGGTAACCGCCGTGGACTTAGTAACATTCAGCCCGTCAATAAAACCGGCTAGGTTTTGGCCGCCCTGTTCGGCCAGGTAGATATCGGTCACCATCTTTGACTGGGTAAAGGTCTTGCCACCCAAAAGCTGTCTGCCTTCTTCATCGAGATGAGGGGGAGTCTCGTAACCGATCCAGAGAACAACAGCAAGCTTGGGGTCGTTAGTGCCATGGAGTTGTTCTGCTCTATATTGTTCCTGGTAAATGTTAACGCCTGTTCCAGTTAGTTCAACCATGCTACCGGCCACATTATTGGTCATACCGGGGACCACCACGGTTACCTTATCGGCATCATCCACCGAGCCCAAGGAAACCGAAGCCAGCACATTGTTATAGTCATAGCCGTCCTCGTTCTCCGGCTTAATATTGGAGAGGTCGAGGCTGGTAACGTACCGGGGGATTCCGTCATCTCCCGTGGTCGCTGCTGCGAGCAGGTTTTCCAGAGCTTTTCTGGTGGCTTCATCAGTATTCGGGTCTTCTGCTACTGTTTTCGCTAACTTACGGTTAGCCTGATCCCTGACCGTGTACGGTACCCCGTCCATATTCCCCACAATCCCCGGGGCGGCAATAGTGAAAGCCTTTTGCTGGTTTTCATCCAACTGCGCCCACCAGGCCTTATAGGCCTCCGCCCGATCAATGTTGCTACCTTGCATCTGCAAAGGAAAACGGGCGAACTCCGGGTGAGCCGCAAAATACTCATTAATCTGCTGGGGTGTCAGCTGACTCAGCGCATCCAATAGCTGAGGCTGAAACTCATCGGATGCAGCAGCGGTTTCGAAAGCAAGAGTCAGAGCCTGAGCATCAAAACCCAGGAAGAAAGAAAGAACCTCATCAGCAGACGAGAAAGGAGCCAGCCCAGAAGCACCAGAAGACCGATCCACAAAGATGCCACCAATACCCGAAATATTGTATCCATTAACGGCGGTTGCTGACCGGGACGTGTATTGCTCCCGAATCTCATCAACCACAGCCTGCTGGGTAGCAATGCAAGCATTTGCCTCTGAGATGTCCTGGCGAAGAGAAAAAATCATTGAACCGCTTAGATCAGCGGACAACCGCCCCAGTGCGGAAGTGAGGGAATGACGTTCATAAAAGCGGAGTTTATCCTGAGCTTCTTCCTTGTGAATTTGGGCCTGTCGAGCTACCGAAAGAGCCGCGTCAGCCTTTTCCTGCATCTCTCGTAGGTTCTTCTGCCAGTCAGTCAGAACATCGTGAACTCGCTGAAACTCACCGGAGATTTTCTCACACATCGTGGCGCCCAGCTCAAAGGTATGCTCAATTTTGGTGATGCGGTTACTCCTACCGTCAATACACCTACCGCGGTTTAAAACTTTTCTAATAGCATCAATCTCGGTTTTGCGGGTAGACCAGTGGTTAATGGTCGCTTGCCAAGAATCAGGATCACCAGGGCAAGGGTCGCCACCTGTCAGAGGAGACCAATCCGATGGACGTGAACCCATCATGCCACCTACCCTTCTGCCCCATCGGCAATCTTAAAGGCATCGTATGCTGCCTGTGCACCATCCTGCGCATTCTGGAAAGATTCTGCAGCGTCAGAAAGCAAAGAGCTCTCCTGCCCTCCCAGGGCCGCGGCGTGATGTTCAGCCACAGGGTCGTGTGCACTCGCCGGGGTAGGAGCCTTGCTTTCCAAAAAGCCCTCAAAAGACTCCTTAGTTGCCTTGAAAGTATCAATCAGAGTCTGGAGCGTGCTGTATTCAAACTCAAGAACAGGTACGGGCATGAGGCTCCTTAACCTACGGTGGGAATAATACCTTGTGAACATTGTAGCCAGTTATTCTTCTGGGTCACCTTTCTTACCCCGGGGGGTTACCCATAAGTAACCCAAAGTGGGGGCAGGGCAGCCCGTATCAGAGCCTCGGCGGGCAACCCTGCCCGCCCCCCCATCGTAACTTACGCAATAAACAGACACATGAAGACTTTTTAAAACAGCATCTTGACCAACGACCGTTCGAAAGGGAAAACTAAAAGCAGGTCATGAGAGCCAGCGCTAAGCCCCAGCTAGCTGGCCGGCAACCCTCCACTCGCGGTGGGGTGCCCTGGGTGAAGACCTGGCACACCTCACCGAGAACCGGGTGTGCAAGCGCGGGACCGATGTGCCTCACTAACTCACCCGAGGGCATCAGAACCTTTACCCCCTCTTCAACCAGCCCGATCAGGGCTACCAGGGCCTGGTCTACGCCCGCGACCTGGGCAAGGACGGTGCCTTTGGGGTCAACCTCTCCTACATCCTCAAAGCCCGCGTGGCTCTGCTGCGTGACCTGGGTTCCTCCATCGCACCCACCAACGCCTTCAACATCGCTATCGGCCTGGAAACCCTCTCACTGCGCGTCGAACGCCACGTAGAGAATGCCCGCAAGGTGGCAGACTACCTGCAGGCGCACCCGGCAGTAGAGTCCGTGACTTACTCCGGCCTAAAAACCTCCCCTACTACACCCTGGCGCAGAAGTACCTACCCAAGGGCGCCGGTGCCATCGTTGACTTCACCCTCAAAGACGCTGATTCCGCTACCGCCCAGAGGTTCGTGGACTCCCTGGCCCTGGCCCGCCGGATCGCCCACACCACCTACCGCTGCGCCGCCGAACTAAACTTTCGTTTTGGCCGCGATGCCCAGGAGCAACAGAACATTCTCCACTGCCTACCGGCTGACCGTGGCCGCTACCAGGTAGAGAACTATCTGGACTACCACGGCCAGAAACTGACCGCACGGTTTGACGCTAACTCTTATCTAGCTATCAATGAAGCCCTGCTCTCTCACGACCTTGGCCGTGACAGGAGCGGGCTGCTGAGAGCACTGGCGCTTTCTACCTGCCACTGGACCATTGCCTACGTTGACTCAGATAGGCTCTTCTTCCCCTCCGACTCCCACATTATGGCCGCATCACTACCGCAACCGGTTGAGCCTGAGGTCATTCACTCACCCTGCCGGTACGACGGGTTCCTGATTGAACACGAGCAACTCGAACGCATCCTTGCCCGCAGTCTTGAAGCCCAGGACGCCGCTGACAGGCTAGGGTCAGTAACCCACAAAAAGCACCTGTGGGCGGTAGCCTAAAGTAAGCTCCGCCGGTGATAAATTGGGTACGAAAAGACCGAGGCAAGCTCCGCAAGCTACCCCTAGAACTCAACAGCTAATCGCAGCAGCTGGCAAAATTCGCCTGGCGGGGTAGGTTGCTTACGCTTCACCCATAAGCCGGACTTACAGACTCACCGAGGAGCGTGTCATGAGTCAGCATGTTGCTGAGTATTCAAAAGCCGAGCCCTTCCGCCGGGGAACCCACCTGGTCGTCCTCTTGCACGGCTACGGCTCCCACGAACAAGACCTCATGGGCCTGGTCAACCACCTGCCCCAAGAGGGCATCACCTACGCCTCAGTACGGGCACCCCAGCCGGTAGGCTACGCCCTGCCCGCCGACGCCAAGGACGCCTTCATTGGCGCACCCGCCGTGGGCTACCAGTGGTGGCCCCTCAACCAACAACTAGAAACCGTAGGGTTCCGTGCCATCGAACTGGCCGTGGACTACGTCCTGGAATGGCTAGAACCCCTTGCCGCCAACTACCGCAGCCTCAACCTGCTTGGCTTCTCCCAGGGTATGGCCATAGCAACCAGCATTGCCCGCCACCGGCCCGACCTGGTGCGCACTGTGATTGGGCTGTCCGGCTATGTGGTCGACGGGGGAGAGGGCTACTTCAAAGATGCCGAGCTCACCGCTCAACCTCTACCACTGTTCTGGGGCCGGGACGAAGCTGACCCCATCATCACTGCCGAAAAGGTCAGCTTCACCCAAGAATGGGTCAAAGACCACACCAGCCTCACCGACTACCTCTACGCGGGCATCGGCCACGGGATTGCCCCCAGCGAACTAGCGCACATGAGCACCTTTATCCGCGAGAACATCTTGAACTAAAGAGAAAACCGGCGGGCTGAATCATGCCAAACAGCCCGCCAGTACTAGGGCACAAAAGAGCAAAGCCTAGGCTGAGGCCCTTGGCTCAGCACCCTAGCGACCAACTGGCTCGGGGCTGGCGTTAAGGGTCTTGGCCGCTAGGGTGCTGAGTTCACGCTTACCTAGTCGTGCGCCACCTGCACCGTGACCCCATTGAGAGTCACCCTATCCCCAGCATGCAACTGGCGGCCACGCTGCTCACAAATATCACCGTTCACCTTAACAAGGCCGTCCCGGATCACCTCACGGGCATGAACCCCGTTCTCCACCAGGTTCGCCAGCTTCAAAAACTGGCCCAGCCGAATCATCTCATCACGAATAAACACAGACTCAATACTCATAGCCTCCAGTCTAGCGACCAGTTGGTTCCCCGCCTTCAACCGGTGCGGTAGGCTTAAAGGCAGTGTGCCCAACCGGGCACCGCCCCCACAATCCAAGCACGCCACAACCGGTGGCGCAGGCTCACAGGAGAAACCAAAAAACATGGCACCGAAGTCACAACTTGATAACGTCATCTCACTGGCAAAACGACGCGGATTCGTCTTCCAAGCAGGTGAAATCTACGGCGGCTCCCGCTCCGCATGGGACTACGGCCCGCTCGGTGCCGAACTCAAAGAAAACATCCGCCAGCAGTGGTGGCAGACCTTCGTCCGCGGCCGCGCAGACATGGTCGGCCTCGACTCCTCCATCATCCTGCCTAAGGCGGTCTGGGAAGCCTCCGGCCACGTCGCCACCTTCACCGACCCCCTAGTTGAGTGCCTGTCCTGTCACTCCCGGCACCGCCAAGACCACCTCATCGAAGCTTTCGTTGAGAAGAAGGGCCGCCAGCCCGAAAACGGCATGGACGACATCACCTGCCCCAAATGCGGCAACAAGGGGCAGTGGACCGAACCCCAAAACTTCTCCGGCCTCATGAAAACCTACCTGGGCCCCGTTGACAACGAAGAGGGCCTGCACTTCATGCGCCCCGAAACCGCCCAAGGCATCTTCGTCAACTTCAACAACGTCGTCACCGCTGCCCGCAAACGCCCGCCCTTCGGTATCGGCCAGATCGGTAAAGCCTTCCGCAACGAAATTACCCCCGGCAACTTCATCTTCCGAACCCGCGAGTTCGAACAGATGGAAATCGAATACTTCGTCCACCCCGACGACGCACCCAAATACTACGACCAGTGGATCGAAGACTGCTGGAACTGGTTCGTAGACCTCGGCATCAACCCCGACAACATGCGCAAATTCGATGTACCCGCCGAAGACCGCGCCCACTACTCCGCAGGCACTATGGACCTAGAATACCGCTTCGGTTTCCAGGGCGGCGAATGGGGCGAACTCATGGGCGTAGCCAACCGCACCAACTACGACCTGGGCGTCCACAACGAACACTCCAACGCTAAACTCGAATACTTCGACCAGGGCACCGGCGAACGCTACGTCCCCTACGTCATCGAGCCCTCCTTTGGCCTGACCCGCTCCATGATGGCCTTCCTCGTAGACTCCTATGTAGAAGACGAAGCCCCCAACACCAAGGGTGGCGTAGACAAGCGCACCGTCCTTAAGCTCGACCCGCGACTGGCGCCTGTCAAGGCCGCCGTCCTGCCCCTGTCCAAGAAGGAAGACCTGGTTCCTACCGCCAAGAAACTGGCCGATGAGCTACGCCGCAACTGGAACATCGACTATGACGACGCCGGTGCAATCGGCCGCCGCTACCGCCGCCAGGATGAAATCGGCACACCTTTCTGCATCACCGTGGACTTTGACACTCTAGAAGACCAGGCTGTCACTATCCGCGAGCGCGACACCATGACCCAGGAGCGCGTCTCACTGGACCAGGTCACCGCCTACCTTGCAGCCAAGCTGACCAAGTAAGTCTGGTTCTCTGGGACCTTGCTGTTTCTGGCAATACCCTTAACACCAGCCTTAAACAGGTCACCGCTCTTCGGCAACACCCTTAAGGCCAGCCCCGCCAGTTGCCAGAGAGCGGTGCCGTCTTCGGTCGGAAATGGCCCTTAAGGCCAGCTCCGAGCCAGTTGCCGAGGTAACGGTAGTGCATTTGGCCCGGAGTACCAGCAAAATCAGGCCAAAAAAAGCCGCCCGCCCCTGTTACCAGGAACGGGCGGCTTTTGCCTTATAAGACACTAGCTAGGGGCATGAACCTAAACTTCTACGGACGCGTAGTTCACATTCAGGTGACCGCTCATAGAACGATTGGCCTCCCAGTCGCTCCGCAGGACCGACTTGATCACAGCGTCGTGGTAGGTGCCATCAATGAAGAATGCCTGGCGGCGGCGCCCCTCCGGAATAAAACCGCAGGAGGTATAAACGTGGCGGGCACGCTGATTGAAATCGACAACCTCCAGCTCAATTCGGTTCAAATCTAGGTGCTCAAAGCCGTAATCCACCATCAGTTTGGTTGCCTGAGTACCGTAACCCCGGTTCTGCCCCGCTGAGCTGATGCAAATACGGTAATTGACGGACCTGCTGGTCGCATTGTATTCATTGAAGACAACCTCACCCACGTAACGGTTCAGGGCCGGGGCAAAAACAGCCAAATCAAGACGGTTATCTTTTGTATTCCTCAGTGCATACCAGTCACGGGTTGCCTGCTCATCAGCATCAGTGCCACCAATGAGTCGGGAATGCGCCGAAGCCGTCTTACGCAAAGCATCGGGCTCACGCAGAATCTCAATCATGGCATCGATAGCAGAATCGTCAAAAGGGCGTAACTGAACTAAAGAGCCGGTCAGGGTCGGCTTGTGAGAAAAAAGGGATGTCATGGAACCACACTAAGCGATAGAGTCAAATAAACTTTAAGCTCTCCTAGTCTAGCGGGTGAAGAGAAGGTTACAGGGCGGAGCTTGCTCACATTCGGGCGCCCACCCCGCCTCAGTGGCAGGCAGGGAAGCCCTAGGGGGCGTTAGAGTAGAGGGGTAGACCCCGCTAAGAGCCAAGGACAAGAACCCCGTGGACAAGACCACCCCCACTGCACCAGAGACCAAGACCCCCCTACCCGTTGGCTACACCCTACGCCCCTGGCGCACCGGCGACGACATGGAAATGCTCCAATACTGGCAGGACCCCGAAAACCGCCAGGTCGCAGCCTTCCGCTCATCCTTCTCTCCTGATACAGAGGCGCCCTTTAGCCGCACCCTGGTTGCTGAACACCAGGGGGTTCCAGTCGCCGCAGGTACCATCTACGAAACCGACCTGCACCCACAGCGACTCTGGGCCTACCTGGAAGTAGCACCCGACCATCGCCGAACCGGCCTCGGCAACCACCTAATCGCCGCCCTCAAACACGCTGCCCAGGCAGCCCCCAGTGGTGTCAGCGCCTTCCGCACCAAGGTAGAACCGGCTTCTAGCGGCCTAGAATTTGCTCAGGCCCAGGGCTTTGAAGTTATCCAGCGCTCGCGGATGGTCCGCATTGAAGCTGGTACTGTTCCACCGGTGCCCCTGC